>NZ_CP046155.1:3900000-4082500 GCF_016403105.1 Leptolyngbya sp. BL0902 | reverse complement strand
TGGATTGTGGCGGGGGACGGAGAAGGCTAAGACAGCCGGGTAATGGTAGTCCCGGTTTAAGTGTCCGAGGTGATGAGAGACGGCGAAAACGTCTTGAGCTGAGGCACGAGTACGACCCGCTACGGCGGGGAAGTGTCTGACGTCAGGCTTCCAAGAAAAGCCCGAACCACGTTAATTCAAATGAGCCCGTACCCTAAACCGACACAGGTGGGAAGGTAGAGTATACTAAGGGGCGCGAGATAACTCTCTCTAAGGAACTCGGCAAAATGGCCCCGTAACTTCGGGAGAAGGGGTGCCACTGAAAGGTGGCCGCAGTGAAGAGTCCCAGGCGACTGTTTACCAAAAACACAGGTCTCCGCTAAGTCGCAAGACGATGTATGGGGGCTGACGCCTGCCCAGTGCCGGAAGGTTAAGGAAGTTGGTCAGATTCTTCGGAGTTGAAGCTAGCGACTGAAGCCCCGGTGAACGGCGGCCGTAACTATAACGGTCCTAAGGTAGCGAAATTCCTTGTCGGGTAAGTTCCGACCCGCACGAAAGGCGTAACGATCTGGGAGCTGTCTCGGAGAGAGGCTCGGCGAAATAGGAATGTCTGTGAAGATACGGACTACCTGCACCCGGACAGAAAGACCCTATGAAGCTTTACTGTAGCTTGGTATTGGGTTCGGGCTTGTCATGCGCAGGATAGGTGGGAGACTATGAAGCAGTCCTTGTGGGGGTTGTGGAGTCACTGGTGAGATACCACTCTTGACAGGCTAGAATTCTAACGTTGACCCGTTATCCGGGCAGCGGACAGTATCAGGTGGGCAGTTTGACTGGGGCGGTCGCCTCCTAAATGGTAACGGAGGCGCGCAAAGGTTCTCTCAGGCTGGTTGGAAATCAGCCATCGAGTGTAAAGGCATAAGAGAGCTTGACTGCAAGACTGACAAGTCGAGCAGGTACGAAAGTAGGCCTTAGTGATCCGACGGTTCCGCGTGGAAGGGCCGTCGCTCAACGGATAAAAGTTACTCTAGGGATAACAGGCTGATCTCCCCCAAGAGTTCACATCGACGGGGAGGTTTGGCACCTCGATGTCGGCTCATCGCAACCTGGGGCTGTAGTCGGTCCCAAGGGTTGGGCTGTTCGCCCATTAAAGCGGTACGTGAGCTGGGTTCAGAACGTCGTGAGACAGTTCGGTCCATATCCGGTGCAGGCGTAGGAACATTGAGAGGAGTCTTCCTTAGTACGAGAGGACCGGGAAGAACGCACCGCTGGTGTACCTGTTATCGTGCCAACGGTAAACGCAGGGTAGCCAAGTGCGGAGTGGATAACCGCTGAAAGCATCTAAGTGGGAAGCCCACCTCAAGATGAGTGTTCCCATGGCATAAGCCAGTAAGGTCACGGGTAGACCACCCGTTAATAGGTTCTAGATGGAAGTCCAGTAATGGATGCAGTCGAGGAATACTAACAGACCGAGGGCTTGACCTTATCTCATTCGCAGCACTCAGACTCATTCCCTGAGTGTTCAATCAACATCACTTCTCTAACGTGTAGTCCAAGGACAAACCAACATTTCACCTTTCCTGGTGTTTATGGCGGTGTGGAACCACTCTGACCCATCCCGAACTCAGACGTGAAACGCACCTGCGGCGAAGATAGTGAGGGGGTTGCCCCTCGTCAAAATAGCTCAATGCCAGGGTATTAATCAAAAACCGCTCAAGTCGAAAGATTTGGGCGGTTTTTGATTGTGATTGGGGAATTATTTTATTTTGATTTATTTGGAAAAACTAAAAGTATTGGCATTGATGGAAATAGGTTGATAGTCTTTGAATGCATTGCTCATGTCACCTTTTCTACGAGCCTAAGCTGTTGGATCGGTGATGAAGCAAGCTACTTTTGGTAGGGATGAAAGGATTGTATGGGACTGCGCCGTGGACTTTTGGGCTTGGTGGTTGGGGTTGTTCTGGTCGGGCTGCTGGGGATTTTCACCCAAACTGGGTTAGCCCAAAGTCGCCCGTCGAGTATGGCGGCGGCATCAACGGCGGTGTTGTTTGAAAATGTCCGCATTTTTGATGGAGTTTCGCCGCAGTTGTCTGGGCCAGCCAATGTGTTGGTGGTGGGAAATACCATTAGTGGCGTCAGTACCCAAGATCTCACGCCACCTGCTACGGCTACCGTGACGCGCATTAACGGCCAGGGGCGGGTGCTCATGCCCGGTTTAATCGATGCCCATAGCCACCTATTCATGGAAACCAGCACCGAGGCGGATCTGGTGGCGGCAACGGCGACTCCAGAAGCCCTGTTTCGGAGAGCCCAGGAGAATGCAACGGCGATGCTGATGCGTGGGTTTACCAGTGTTCGCGATATGGCAGGGCCAGTGTTTGAACTCAAGCGTGCCATTGATGCTGGAACCGTTGTGGGGCCTCGTGTTTGGCCGTCGGGGGCGATGATTTCCCAGACTGGGGGACACGGCGACTTTCGGGATTTGTCCGAACTACCCCGGACGCCGACCTCGGAGCTGAGTTTGGCGGAACGCTTTGGGGTGAGCGCTATTGCTGACGGGGTGCCGGAGGTGCTTCGCAGCAGCCGCGAACAATTGATGCGGGGGGCCAGTCAAATTAAAGTAGCGGCTGGCGGCGGGGTTGCTTCGGCCTATGATCCTATCGATGTCGCCCAGTACACAGAGGCTGAGATTCGGGCGGCGGTGGAGTCGGCAGAAAACTGGAATACTTATGTGGCGGTTCATGCCTATACACCGAGGGCGGTGCAAATGGCGATTCGGGCTGGGGTGAAAAGCATTGAGCATGGCCAGTTGATCGACGAAGAAACCGCTCAACTCATCGCAGAAAAAGGTGTGTGGCTGAGTATGCAGCCCTTTTTGGATGATGAGGATGCTAACCCCTATCCAGAGGGATCGCCTAGCCGAGAAAGCCAGCTTTTGGTGGCCCAGGGTACGGATAATGCCTACAACTTGGCCAAAAAATATAATCTAAAAACCGCCTGGGGCACGGATACGCTGTTTAATCCTGAGGGCGCGACTCGGCAGGGGGCTAAGCTTGCCAAAATGGTGCGTTGGTATACTCCCGCTGAGGTGCTGACAATGGCGACGAGTACCAATGCAGAACTGCTGGCGTTGTCTGGGCCTCGCAACCCTTACCCTGGCAAGTTGGGCATTGTGGAAACGGGTGCCCTAGCGGATTTGCTGCTGGTGAATGGAGATCCCTTGGCCAATATTCAATTAATTGAGGATCCACAACGCAATTTCTTAGTGATTATGAAAGATGGTGTGATCTACAAGAACCTTTTGCGCTAGCGTTAGCCATTCAGGATACCCATAGCCTGAGTCGTTGCCGCCTGTAATAATTCACAGGCGGCTGGTGTTAATAAAATTGGAATCATACCCATGGTCTTGAATGTACTAAAACTGAGTGTGGCGGGTGCAGGAGCCTTGCTGGTGGCGGCATGGCCGACCCTTGCTCAAGCCGGGGGGAGTCAGGATGTTGTTGAAGCATCTAACCGTGAAGACGTAGCCCCGCTGGGGATGCCCAGGGTTGAACATAGGGAGCCCGAATATGCGGGCATGGTTGCCCAAGACCCGGTTTCTGTGGATCCTGAGGTTGCTTCAGATGAACTAGCTGGAGAAGATCTTGCCTTAGAGGATCTTGGATTAAGTGGGCTGGCGTTCGAGGCTGGTGCAACAACAGGGATGGCCCAGGATCTGATGCCCCTGATGCCCGGTCTAATAGCGGCTGAATCGGTTGTTGAGACGGTGCCAGCACCTAATCAAGTGGCCCAGGTGCGTCCTTCTACCGATGGTGAGGAGTGGGAGTATGTGCTGTCACCCTACCTATTTGTGCCCTTTAGCGTCCGGTCTGAACTCACGATTGGGGGAGTCACTCGGTCGGTTTCAGCGGGGCTAGGGGATTTGTTTAGCCTAGACCGGATCTTTTCGGGGGCGCTGCGCTTTGAAGCTCGTCAGCCCAAGTATGGCTTCTTTGCCGATGCCTCCCACGTATTTGTGCGGGAAGGGCAAGGGGTGACGGGGTTCCCGCTGCCTCCGGCGGTGGCGGGTGTGATTGCGGCCCAGGCGGGGGTGCCCATCCCTCCTGGAACCCCGCTAGATGCGAACATTACGGGTACAGGGCGTACAACAACGGTGAGCCTAGGGGGCTATTATCGTGTGGTTGATCAGGTTTTGGGGGCAGGTACTGCTAGCGCATCCAACTATCCTCGGCTGATGGTAGACCCCTACCTGGGGGCTCGTCTCGTAGCTTTGAACAGTTCCCTTGATTTTGATGTGGCCATTGCCGGAGCCAACCGCACGGCACGATTGAGTGATTCCACGGTGCTGTTTAAGCCGATGATAGGCACTCAGGTGGGGCTAGAACTCTCCGACCAGTGGGCCTTGGGGCTGCGGGGCGACCTTTCTGGGCTGGCCATTGGGGCCGACGATAGCTTTGCTTGGAGCCTATGGGCCGGGGCACGGTATCGCTTTTCCCCTAGTTGGGCCTTGCAGTTAGGCTATCAATACAAAGACTCTAACTATCGTTTGGGGCAAGGAGCCACCCGCTTCAGCATCGACCAAACTCAGCAGGGAATTTGGACGGGGCTGGATATCCGGCTTTAGGGCTGGGGATCTCCAGTTGCAACGAGAGTGCTAGGGCATGCCTAAGGCATGCCTACACGTGGCCCGTAGGGGCAAGTCTAATCAGTGAGGCCATGGACAATCCGCTAGGGTTTGCTCGATGAGGGCAAAGATCGCCCGCATGGCCATGGCCTCACCGCCTTCGGGGCGACCGGGGAGGGATCGAATGTTCCAGGCCATCACGTCGATGTGTACCCAGGGGATAGTCGGTTTAGTAAATTCTTGCAGAAAGAGGGCGGCGGTGATTGCCCCCCCATAGGAGCTGTCGGAAATGTTAGACAGGTCGGCCACCTTGCTTTCGATCATGGGGCGGTAGGGCTGGTGGAGCGGCAGTTGCCAGAGGGGATCATCGGTTTGAAGACCGCAGTCTAGCAGCGCAGCGGCAACGGTAGGGTCATTGCAAAAACAGGCGGGGAGTTCAGTGCCGAGGGCGATGCGGGCGGCTCCGGTGAGGGTGGCAAAGTCGATCAGCAGTTCCGGTTCCGGCTCTTCGCTGACGGCCTCCCAGAGGGCATCGGCCAAGACGAGGCGACCCTCAGCATCGGTGTTGCCCACCTCCACAGTCAACCCTCGGCGGGAGGATACCACGTCCAGGGGATGCAGGGCATTGCCGGAAATGCTGTTTTCCACGGCGGGAATGAGCACCCGCAGCCTGACAGGGAGCTGGAGGCCCATGACCATGGCGGCTAAGCCGAGGACGTGGGCAGCACCACCCATGTCTTTTTTCATCAGCTTCATGCCCGCCGCAGGTTTGATATCGAGGCCACCCGTATCAAAGCAGACGCCCTTGCCCACCAGGGTGATTTTGGGGTGATCCGCCTGCCCCCAGGTGAGGTCGATCAATCGCGGGGCTTGGGAACTGGCGCGGCCCACAGCATGGATCAGGGGATAGCCCTGCTGGAGAAGGTCGTCTCCACGAATGACTGTGAGATTAGCGGTGTGAGCGTCTGCGAGGGTTTGGGCAGTGGATTCCAGCTGCTCTGGCCCCATATCCCCGGCGGGGGTGTTGATCAGATCGCGAACAAGGGTTGTAGCGATAACGGTATGGTTCACGTAGGCCCCATCGGCTCCGGCGGGAGGAGTGAGGGTGGCGCGGTTCTGAGTTTTGGGGCGTTTGTAGGGGGTGAAGCGATATTCCCCCAGTCGCCAGCCCAGCCAGAGTTGGGTAGCCTGTTCTGGGGGCCAATCGTCGGCTAGGGTGTAGGTGTGGGGCGGCAGGGTGGTGGAGAGGCTGCCCAATGTCCAGGTGTTGATGGTGTCGGGTTTGCCCACTAAGACCTTGGCGATGCACCCCCCTTCTCCAGGAACCAGACAGAGGGTATTCGGGTCGGCCTTAAACCCGATGGTTGTGGCCCAGGCTTGGCTATCGGGATGGGCTTGGGCTAGGTCGGCAGCGGTGACGAGATAGATGGGAATGGCGGTGGACAATGGATTCTCCCTGTTAGATGCACCGGAACTCAGAAGCCGGGATCCCTAGTTTATCTGAGTTTTTCCCTGAGAAAAAGGTTATGACGCCCTGGGCGATGGGTTGGCTAGTCCCCTGAGATTGAGTGGCATTGCTGAATCGCCGTCTGATTTTGCAGAATCTTGAACGACGTTGCAAGGCTAACAAGATTTGTTCATGGCTTGAGTCAGCAACGCCGATGTAGTGTTACAGGTCTTGTTTTACGGACTTTGTAGATACCGATAGCTGCTGTAGGCCATGGTGATCACCCCGGAGGCGATGGCGGATTCATCTACTTCAAATTTGGGGTGATGGAGGGGATGGTTGACGGCCCGATCCGTGAAGCCTACGCCGAGGCGAAACATGGTGCCGGGGGCGTGTTCTAAATAGAGGGCAAAGTCTTCGGCTCCTAGGGAAGGCTCGTGGATGAGTTGGATGGCCTGATCGCCTAGGGCTTCGCTGACGCTGCGGGCGACGAGGTCGGTGAGGGCGGGGTCATTCAGCACCGAGGGCACCCCCCGTCGGTAGTTGATTTCGTACTTGGCCCCGTAGGGCTGACAGACTCCGGCCACAATGGTTTCGATCCACTGGGGCAGGTGGTGGCGGGTGTCGGGGTGGAGAGATCGCACGGTGCCTGAGAGTTTCACCGTGTCGGCGATCACGTTGGGGGCACGGCCACCGCTGATTTGGCCAATGGTAAGCACCACCGGATGCAGCGGATTTTGGGTACGGCTGATGGACTGCTGGAGCGTTGTCACCACCTGGGAGGCAATCCAAATGGCGTCGATGGCTTCGTGGGGGCGAGCCCCGTGGCCCGATTCGCCGATGATGGTAATGTCCAGATCGTCCGCTGCTGCCGTTAGGGCACCGTAGCGAATGCCGATGGTGCGGGCAGGAACGCTGGGATAGGCATGGACACTGAAAATCGCGGACACATCAGCCATCACGCCATCCTCAATCATCCAGCGGGCACCCTGGGCTGTTTCCTCGGCGGGCTGAAACAAAAAGCGTAGCGTTCCCGGCAGGGGCACCCCCAACTGAGACAGCACCATCGCCGTGCCCAAGCCCACCGTGGTATGCACATCGTGGCCGCAGGCGTGCATAATGCCCGTTTGGGTGGAGGCAAACTCCAACTCTACCCGTTCGGGAATGGGCAGAGCGTCCATATCAGCCCGAATGGCCAGGATTTTGCTGGGATCCTGCCCAGGAAGTTCTGCCACCACCCCAGTTTTGCCCACCAACTCCTGCACCCGTAGCCCGCAGGACGACAGCACTCCCGCCACGTAGGCTGCTGTTTTGTATTCCTGGCCGCTCAGTTCTGGGTGGCTGTGCAGGTGCCGACGAATTTCAATTAGGCGAGGGGTCAGGGTTTCAACAAGGCTATGAATTTCGCGCAGCATGGCAGAGGAGTGAGGCATGTTTCCCTAGGATAAGGAATCCGCGCCGCCAATGCACGGATTCCCGCCCCGCTGTGGAGCACCGCCCACCACCGAAGCTACCTTGGCCGGGGGAGAGTGATTTTTCTAAAGCCTTCCTAAAGCCCCGCTGCCTCTAAAAACCCCTGCATCTCCTCCCAGGACAGCCCTTGGTGGAGGTAATGGGGTTGGTCTGGATTGTATGGCCCCGCCAGGATGTCGATGGTGTCAATTTGGGCTTCGTCTGGCAACACAGGCACATCGGGATCGAAGGCCGTGGGCCGCACCAGAGAACTGGAAAACCCTCGAAAAATCAAAATCTCATCTACTTCGCCATGCACTTTTGCCAGAACTCGCAGCACGGCCTGGGGGTGCTTTAGGGTGTATTGTTCGAGGCGAAAACCGGGAGCCATGGGAGACGTGGGGAGTGGAGAATCGGACAAACCTGTAGAGTGGGCACCACCCACCACTAGGAAAACCCTGCTTTAGGCAATGATCCTAACTAATGATCCTATGGCAGCGAATCCTATGGCAGCGACCCTAGTTCATGGCTTGGCGGCCCTGTTTGCCCAGGCGAACGAACACAAACCAGGCCAAACAAAGAAAGTAAATGACTAGCCCCAAAATGCCGAAGAAGCCCAAAAAACCATTGGTGTAGTCGGCATGGAGGTAGGACTTGTAGAGCAGCGGTGGCTCTAGCCAAACCTGGCAGTCGGCGGCGGCGAAGCGAGTATTGGAGAAGGCACAGGGCAGGAAGGGAATCAGCAGGGCTGCGCCCAAAAGGTTGTAGATCGTCACCGACCAACGCCATGCGGAGAAGGCAAACTTGAGGACGGAACCGGGCTGCTCGCGAATTTCCTCATTGAGATCGACCCAGAACCAGAGGCTGGTAGGAATGAGCACACGGGCTAGGAGGGCGCTTAGAAAGCTGAGGGCAAAGCCGCCGATCATCAGATACACGGTGATCATCAGCAGACTAGCGACCTTCCAGTAGATGGTGGTGAGGCGCTGAATAGATTCATTTTTTTGCACAAAGGCCCAGATCAGCAAAACTAGGGGCAAAAACACCGTAAATAGCACCGCCAGACGGTAATCTAGCCAAACCACAGCGCGAAGCAAAGAGGGGTCGATCATGGAGAAGATTGAATACTAGGGGCAATAGAGGGTGTCGCGGGTGTCGCGTCCGGTGACGGGGTTAGTGCCCTTAGCCACATCGCAGAGGGCGGCGTTGACCTTGGGGGCCAGCAGCACATCGGTGAAGTCAGCCCCGTCAATGGTGGCTCCTCGGAAGTCGGTGCCAAAGGCGTAGGCTCCTTCTAGAATGGCGTTGGTCAGGTTGGCCTGCACAAATCTGGCTCCATCGACGGTGGCCCCAGTGAGGTCGGCCCCTTCCAGATTGGCGCGGGAAAGGGTGGTATCGAACAGGCGCACGCCGCGCAGGTTGGTGTGGCTGAGATCGGCCTCGGCCAGGTCGGCACGGGTGTAGTCGTTGCCGCGCAAGTCTTGATTGGAGAGATCGGTCATCCGCAGGTTTTGCCGATCAAAACTGGCGGCATGGACGGGGTGCATCCACCCCAAGCTGACCGTGACCGCAAGGGCCAAGACCAGGACAAGACGAGACAGGCGCAGACAACTCACCATAGGTTCTGAAGACTTGTGATCAACTAGGGCGGTAACTCCCAACTATTCAATCATAATCCGGCTCCGGGCACGGGCAGATTTCTGGAGTCGCTAGATGCCCTAGGGCGCATGGGTGAAGTGCCCACCGACGGTCGGTGAATGCTGGGCTGGGGCGCTATGCTGGGGGCGATGTGCGGGTTTGAGGATGATGGGACTTTCTTCGGGCCGTGGCCAACGCTGGCTTCGATATTTAGGTTTGGGGCTGGCCTTGGCCCTGTGGGCTGGCGGGCTGGGGTGGAGTGGATTGGCCTTGGCCCAGAATGCCTCCCCGGAGACGGCTTCGGTGTTTTTAGACAGCATCTTTTTGTTTGAGGTACCAGGATCGGCGGAACTCAGGGCTTCGGAGCGGGCGGCGGCCATTGAAACCAACCTTGCGCCCCTGCTAGAACTGGACACCCCGCCCGACGTGCGAATTCAAAGCCGATCTGGGGATGCAGCGGGCAACCCGGTAATCTTTGCGGACGACCGCTACATTATGACCGTAACCCAGGCCGATGCCGATCTGAATCCGGCGGAAACCCCGGTGGAACAGGCACAAATCTGGGTCAACACTCTCAACCAAGGACTGGCCCAGGCCCAGGCCGAGCGCCAGGGTAGCTTTTGGATTACCGCCCTGGCTCGGTCGGCGGCGGCGGTGGCGGTGGCCCTGGGCATCCAGGCTGGGGTGAGCGGGCTGGGACGACGATGGCTGCTGCCGCTGGTCACTCGGTGGGGTGGTCGCACCGAGGAGGATGGCCGCAGAACCGGGCTGGGGCTGTTGATTCGCTTGATGTTTTTGGTGGTGCAGGGGGTTGTGTGGTTTAGCGCCATCACCTACATCACCAACCTGTTTCCGTTGACGCGCCGCTTTAGCTATGTGGTCAGCCGCAGCTTAACCGATGGCCTGCTGGCCCGCAGTTTGGTGCTGGGTAGTCGGGCCTATTCCCTGCTGGATTTGCTGCTGTTGCTGGCCACCCTCATGGCCCTGGTGATTGCCGCCAATACGGCCACAAACTTGCTGCGGTCGCGGATCCTAGATGTCGCCGGAATTAGCCTAGCGGCCCAGGAGGCCATTGCCGCCCTCAGCAAGTACACCCTAATTTTGCTGGGCACCGTCGTAGTGCTTCAAATCTGGGGCATCGACCTCAGTTCCCTGGCCCTCATTGCCAGTGGTTTGGGGATTGGGATTGGTTTTGGTTTGCAGGGCTTGGTGAGGGATTTTGTCAGCGGCCTGGTGCTGGTGTTTGAGCGGCCCGTGCAGGTGGGGGATTTTGTCGATTTTGGGGCGGTTAAGGGTACGGTCAACCGCATTGGCTCCCGCAGCACCGAAATTCGTACATTGGATCAGGTATCGATGATTGTGCCCAATTCGCGGCTTTTAGACCAAGAAATCATCAACTGGAGCCACGGCAACCCTGTTTCCCGTATTCGCCTGCCTGTGGGGGTGGCCTATACCTCCGATCCAATCCAGGTGAAGCAGGTGTTGCTGGAGGCTTGTCGCCAAAGTGATGAGATTCTGACAACACCATCGCCCCAGGTCTTTTTTCTGGGATTTGGCGATAATGCCCTTCGGTTTGAACTGCTGGTGTGGATTGCCCAGCCCCATCGACAGTTGGTGATCAAAAGCGACCTATACTTTGCCCTCGAAGCCCTGCTGCGCCAGCACCACATTGAAATTCCTTTTCCCCAGCGCGACCTCCACCTTCGTGCCGGAACGCTGCCCCTAGACCTGAGTCCAGAGATGCAGCGGTGGTTTCAGGAGTTGATCCAAAAGGATGGGCCTAGGGCGTGACAAAAACCCAGGACAGCAGGGCCATGGCAGGCAACCTTGCAGATTTTTGGAAAAGAGAGAGCGCTTTTAGAAAAGTTAGCTAAAATTACGTCCGTAAATTAGAGAAATATCCGGGTTCCCAGATCTGAGATGCCCCTGTTCCCACCCGGTTGTGGGATGCGTTTTCTGGGGGTTTGGGTGGTCTTTCTCTGGTGAGGAGTATAGGGAGCGATTTTCTATGAAGCTAGCCTGGCCGAGTCACCGCCTCCATCGTTGGTCAAGGCGGCTCATCTCGTTTCTGTCCTTTGCCCTAGCGGCCTGTTTTTTGTCGATTAGTTTGGCGGTGCCTGTGGGGGCCGTTGCGCCGTCTCCTACAACCGAGATCGGCCCAGCCTGGACATCCTCCTTGCCCGAGGAAACCCTGCTGGCTCAGGTCAACAATACCCAGCGGAATGTGTTGGTCTTTAACACGCCCACCTATGCTGTGCGGGTATTCATTCCGGCGGGTTCCACCGTGGCGCGGATGAACGTATTTCGGCGCACGGCTCCAACGGAACTGGAGCTCAATGCCCAACCCGCGAGCTTCCGGGGAGCCATCACCTCCGACGGCTTTTTGACCTACGAAAGCTTTGGCTCTCGCTTTGGCCGCAACGTCATTTTCCGAGCTAGCCACAACCGAGGCAGCCGCCAAGCCCGCCTCGAAATTTTGGACGAAGCCAATGAGCAGGTGATTTTCACCGAATTTGCCAGCGGCATCGATGCCCCCCAAATGCCGGAAGCGCCCATCACTGGAGCCCTAGAGCGCAACACGCTGCTGGGGTTTGAAACCGCTAACTACGCAGTGCGCGTCTTCCGCGACCCGGCAGACAACCTGCGCAAGATGAATATTTACTTCAAGCAGACCTCCACCACCCTGGTCAATGGCCAAGTGGCCACACCCGAGACCTCCGGTAATATTCCAGGCTATGAGTGCTGGATTTCCTACTTTGGCGGCACCCAGTTTAATGGGGTTTCGGCGCGCTACCATGCTCGGGTCAATGCTGGGGGGCAGGCTGTCCTAGAGATCATTGGCACAAATGGCGCGTTGCTGCTCTCGGAGGCGCGCATTAACACCATTCCCCTAACTGTGAATGTTCCCATCGAGGATCGGCCCGCTTGCTTTGTGGGCGGCGGAATTCCCGGTGCGGCCCTGGCTCCCTTTGTGGCAGCGGTCTTTGGCGAACAGCGGGAGCTAGACGCCATCAATGCCTTGCTAGATCGCGATGTGGCCACGCCTCGCCGACTTACCACCTGCACGGTGTCGCCCCGGTTTGAGAATGCTCGCCAGGGTCAGTTTATCAACGCCGCCGAATGTACGGATCGCAGCCAAGCAGAGGCGATGGTGAGCTACCTCCGAAGTGCCGGGTTCAATTCTCGATTGGTCTACCGCAACTTTAGGTACCGCTAGGTCGCCTAGTGTGGCCGAGTTCACCGTAAAACCCCGCCGTTGCCCCCGTGGATGGATCGCCCGATCATCCATGGGGGCAACGGTTGTATGGGGGCAACGGTTGTATGGGGGATAGGGGGGTATCCCTAACGGGTTAGGTCATATTCCGTGACATACAAAGTTGCCCCGTGGGTCGAGCTACTGCCATAGACCCCAACCCAAATATCGTACTGACCAGATGCTGGTGCGCTAAACATCACCATGGGATTGGCCCCATCAAAGTCATCGTTGCAGTACCACCCAGCTCCTGGCCCATTGATGACGAGGGTGGTGTCTGCCGACGATTCGACCAGGAAACTGAGGGGATATTGGCCCGCCTCATAGTGCACCCGAAAATCGGGCTGCTCAGCGGTAATAAATCCGGTACAGCCCGAACCTAGACCCATGCTGCTGACGCTGGAACTACCGCCAGCCACGATGTCTACTGTGTAGGGGTCGGGCTCAAATCCTGACCATAAACTAATTTCTCCGTAGAGTGGTGTGCCGCTCCAGTTGGGCCAAGCCTGGGCAATCACGCTGCCTGCCTTCAGACAGCCCAACCCAGCGCTTAACCCTAACAGTCCTAGGGCGGCGGTTTTTAACGGTGAGAAAGCATGGGATTTCATAGTTCACACCTGACGTCGGGATAAGAGTCGTTGCGGAGGAAAATGGGTGAATAGATGTAGATGCCAGTGTATAAAAAAAGACCTATATTACCTATCTTAAAAAGCCCAGCTAGCGTTGTCAGGAATTGTCACAGGTCTGTGGTGATTTGGTGTAATTCTTCATAGGGTTCGCGTTGATGCCAGGATGATCAGGACAGCCCTAGTCCAGAAACCGAATCTTAGCCGAATCTCCAGCGGTCGAAGTGCCTTGGCTTGGGCGCGGATTGGCGCGGATTGTTAGGATGGGAGGGGGCATACAGCAGCGGCATGGGCGGCAGTGGCCATGGCTACCAGACCGAATGGCTGCGACGGTGGCTCTAGTGGTGAGCGCGTTGACTCTGCTGGTAAAAACTGTGGTGATGCTGTAAGTGGTAACGCAGGAGCTTTCTCAAGGAAGGGATGATCGAAGACCTCGGCTGTGGCTGATTGGCGGCACGGGGGAGGCGGTGATCTTGGCCCAAAGGCTAATCCAAGGGGGGATTCCCTGCCTGGTGACGGTGACAACGGCGGCGGCAAAGCGGGCCTATCCTGAAGCCCCTGGGCTAACGGTGCGGGTAGGAACTCTGGCCACGGATGCCCTGGCAGACTTTATTCAAGCCCAGGCCATCGGCGCAATTCTCGATGCCTCCCACCCCTTTGCGGTAGAAATTTCCCAGGGAGCCATCGCCCAGGCCGCGACCCTGAGTCTACCCTACTGGCGCTACGAGCGTCCCCCGTCGGTTGATGTGGACTTTGGTGCCGCCGAGGCTGCCGCTGCCGAACCCGCTGCCCCAGGATGCTCAGCCGCCCCAGCCTCAGAAGTCCCAGCCTCGAAATACCCAGGGCAACCGCTGCGAGTGCCGGATTTGGCCGCAGCTCTAACGCCGGATATTCTGACCGGACAGCGGGTGTTGTTGACCCTGGGCTACCGATGGCTGGCGGCGTTTCGGCCCTGGCAAGATCAGGCAACTCTGTTTGCCCGGATTTTGCCCTCTCCGGTGGCCCTCAATGCTGCCCTAGATGCAGGGTTTACGTCGGAGCGGCTAATGGCCCTGCGTCCGCCCATTGGGGAAGCGTTGGAACAGGCCCTTTGGCAGCAGTGGGGCATCACCACGGTGATCACCAAAGCCTCTGGACAGCCGGGGGGCGAAGACACCAAACGTCGAGTGGCGGAGCGCCTGGGGGTGGCGTTGATCCTGATTGATCGGCCTCAGTTAGCCTACCCCGTGGTGAGTAGCAGCTTAGAGGAAACCGTGGCCCGCTGCGAAGATTGGTGGCAAACCCAAAAACCGCGCGCCACTTTTTAATTCATCCGTTAGAATATCCGCAAGTTTTTGTGAGGAGGGCGGATGTCCTAGGTTTAGGATCCCGCTATGCCGCTGTTCAGGGGAATTACCCCGGCTCAACGGCCCAGGGCCAAGACCGATTCTGCATCTATCCTCTGCCCTGGGTCTGGGGGGTCTGCCCCTGGAGCCTATGCAGATAGGGTTAGGGGCAATAGTGTCGCTAGATGAGAGGGTAGGGGTAAGCCAGAATCGTGGCCTGCAAGGTAAGGAGTGATCGATTTCAAGCGTCCGGCTCAATTATCCACTTTAGACTGGGCATAATCTCTTACAAACTCTCTAATTCGTTCTAAAGTTATGCGCTAGTATGGGCTATCGCTCAGTGCGGTTTGGCGAGTGATCTCGGTTTCATGGGCCAAACCCCAGGATGGCTAAGCCTACACATTGGCCTTCCAGAGATGAGAAACCTTTGCACGGCGTTGAATTCGGTTGAGGCATGGCTCCGGTGTGATAGGAGTTCGCGCCTCGTGTTGTTGATTGGTGTAGATGCGTTTTGGTTAGGTCGTCCATGACATCTGTTCCCATGTCGTCGGGGTCATCGCCCTCCTTTGAAGTCACTGGCAGCACCGGATTGCCAGAGGCTCCTCCGGTGTTCGCCCTCAAAGAGTTGGTGGCACGGCTACAGCGCGAACAGTACAAAATTCAAGATTTGCTGAGTTCCTTGGGGTTTGCCCTGCGCAGCCTCAACAATCTCAACCAGTTTTTAGAACTCATCCCCATGATTGCCAGCCGCGTCACCGATGCGGGGGGTGGGGCGCTGGTGCTGTTTCGGGCCGACGGTCAGGTGCGACTGGAGCGACTGCACTGCCAGAGCGAAGATCACTGTCAGAACGTGCGCTCGGCCCTGGAAGCGGCCACCCGGCAAGTTACCGCCAGTTTGCAGCCCACTGCCGAGGGCAGCATTACCGCCACCGCCCGCAACGCCATGGTGGCCCTCGATCATCAGGTCAACCGCTACCTAGGCGACGAGTTTCAGCTCTTTGGCACCGCCATCATTGTGCAAAATGTGGAGCGGGGGCGGCTTTATGTGTTTAGCCGCGACCCCGACTATGCCTGGACGGAAACCCGCCAAAAGCTGGTGCGCCTGGTGGCTGACCAAACCTCCGTGGCCATTGAAAACAACGAGCTGACCGTGGCCCTGCGGAAAAAAGAGCGCTTAGATCGGGAGATGGAAATTGGCGCAGAAATTCAGCTCCAACTGCTGCCGCGCCAGTGCCCCAGCATCATTGGCATGGACTTGGCCGCCCAGTGCAAAACCGCCCAGCGGGTCGGCGGCGACTACTACGACTTCATCCCCACCACCTACGACCAACTGCGCTATCCGGGGTCGGAGGTGTCGGCGGTGGCCCCCTGGAGTTTGGCCATTGGCGACGTGATGGGCAAGGGCGTTCCCGCCGGGTTAATTATGACCATGATGCGCGGAATGCTGCGGGCGGAGGTGCTGAACGGCCACTCCCCGGCCCAGATTTTGCAGCACCTCAACTTTGTGATGCACAGCGACTTGGAAAACTCCAACCGCTTCGTCACTCTGTTCTATGCCGAATACGACCCCACCCGTCGTCTGTTGGCCTACGGCAACGCCGCCCATAATCCGCCCTTCTTGTGGCGGGCGGCCACGGGCACCATGACCCGCCTAGATACCGAAGGGATGCTGCTGGGCCTAGATATGACCACCCAATACTACGAGGATTCCATCGAACTCCAGCCCGGAGACACCGTGATTTTTTACACCGACGGCTTCACGGAAGCGGCCAACGGGCGAGGCGAACGCTTCGAGGAGGAAAACCTGGAGCGGGCCTTGCAGTGGGCCTGTCGCAACTTCACCACCGCCGACGAAATCCTCAACTACACCTTTGACCTGCTGACTCGGTTCATTGGTGGCGACCGCAGCAACGAAGACGACATGACCCTAGTGGTGATGCGGGTGAAGCCCGACGCCGCCTGATGGGTGTCCTCTGGCAACGCGGCTGGGCTAGGGTGGGCCTGGGCCTGGGGGTGTGGCTGGGCCTGAGTTCAGCAGCGGGACTAGCCCAAGTTCAGACGGTGCCGCGTCCCCAGCGACCGACTATCGATCTCCGTCGCTACGCCGCCCTTCGTCCCTACGACCTAGGCCCCCTGTCCCTGGTGCAAACGGGGGTGGATCCAGCCTTGGCCACAATGCCTGTACCGTTGACCGGAGTGATTGGCCTGCCCGACGGCCCTGACCCGGTGCCCTGGGTGGTGCTGCTCCATGGTCGCCACGGGGGCTGTCATTTTGCCGTCCATGGCCCCAGCCAGTGGCCCTGCGCGGATCCCCCCTACGATCAAGGCTTGGCCTACCTGGCCCAGGGCTTGGTGGACGCGGGTTTTGGGGTGATTGTCCCAAACCTCAACGCCGCCTTTTCTGCCACCTACGGAGCCACCCCCGAACGGCGCAACATTCTAGCTGACCAACGCAGTCAGGCCATCATTGATGCCCACCTGTCCCGGTTGGCCGACGCCCACCAGGGGCAAGATCCTGGCTTTGGCGCGGATCTCACCCGCCAAATCACAGGTCGGCTAGACTGGAATCGCCTGGGGATGGTGGGCCATTCCATGGGGGGTGGAGCGGCGGCGTTGAATGCCCTCACCCGGCAAGATCGAACCCGTCCAGCGCAGATTGCCAACGGCCTTGGCCCGGTGTCGGCCTTGATATTGGTGGCCCCCACTCGCAGCCAACCCCTCGCCCAGTGGGATGAAATTTACCAACTGCCCGACCTCCCCACGGCGATTTTGCTAGGGGGCTGTGATCGTGATATCACCGACTTCAGCAGCCTCTACTATGCCGAAACCGCCGACCAGGATCCAAATCGCACCGCCCCCGTGGCCGTGGTGATGCCCCTGGGGGCCAACCACAACTTTTTCAATGCCGCCGTTCGCGAAGACGACTACTACCGCCGCCCCGACCATGCTGCCCTGTGCAACCCCCAGCAGTCCCGCCAGCGCCTCTCGCGGGTGGCCCAAGAAACCTGGCTGACCCGCTACAGCCAATCGTTTTTCTCCGCCGCCTTGGCGCAGACCGTCGCGGATGAGTCCTTCGCGACTGCTGTGAACCTTGGCATCTCAGCCCAGCAGCCCGCCCCCGCCCAGATTGCCCAGGTGCCCGTGATGACTCACTTGGTCTGGCCCGCTGCCCAGCGCCACAGTTTATTTTCAGCCCATGACCATCCGGCCACCTGGGACGCCGATCCCCGTCCCACCTACGCCGCCAGCCCCCAACTGCGCCTGACCCCTTGCCCCGCCTTTGCCCCCTGCGGCAACCTGCCCCGGCCCCACCCTCAGTTTCCTGCGTTGCTGCGGCTGCGCTGGGACACCCCCACCGAATGGCTGCGGTTCCCCCTGCCCCAGGGAGACGTCCGAGGCGTGAGCGCCCTGCAACTGCGCCTTGCCGCCGACCCCAGCACCCCCAACCCCAGCTTTGCCGTCGTTCTGCGCGACCGATCTGGACGAGCGGCCCGGGTAGACATTCCGCCCACCACGCCAGCCCTCTACCGCTTTGATGCCCCCAACCGTTCCGCTGCCCTGCCCGTCTATCCCACGGCCCTACGGATTCCCCTGGCCCAGTTCCAGGGCGTGGATTTGGCTAATCTAGACAGCCTGGATCTGGTGCTAGACACCCTGCCCCAAGGAACGCTGTATCTCACCTCGGTGGAGTGGCTGCGCGACTTGCCCCGTTGATGGATGTTCGCGATGCCCCATTGGGCAAACTACTGGCGGCATGGATAGGCCAGGAGACTCGGCCCCTACCCAATTCACCATACTGAATCTAGGCCGCTGGATGGATTATGCAGATTCGGCTGAGGACAACGGTTCGACGCCATTGCGATCTAGGGCGCTGCATAGGTCAAGGATGGTGCGCCCGGTGACGGGGTCAACCCAGTGGGGGGCAATTTCCGCCAGGGGCACCAGCACAAAGGCCCGTTCCCGAAAGCGGGGGTGCGGCAGTTGCAAATCGGGTTCGTTAATTACCTGATCGGCGTAGAGAATCAGGTCTAAATCGAGGATGCGCGGCCCCCAACGCTCTTGGCGAATGCGGCCAAAGTCGGCTTCGATGGCCAAGAGTGCGGCCATGAGATCCTGGGCGGAAAGGTGGGTTTCGATCAGCGCACAGGCGTTGAGATAGTCGGGCTGGGGCGGGCCAACGGGGGCGGTTTTGTAGAGGCTAGATCGAGCGGTGACAGTAGTTTCCGTAAGGCTACCCAACTGTTGCAGAGCCGCCGCTAGGATGCGCTGGGATTCGCCTAGGTTGCTGCCCAGGGCAACGGCGCAAGGAATGGTGGCGGAGGGCGGCTGCTTCGGGTTGGTTGGGTTAGGACGGGTTGACTCCACCGAATTTGCTCTCTCCACCGCTGATCTATCGTTGTTGTGACGCCTATGGTGACGCCTATGGTGACGCCTCAAGCTAGGTTAGCCCAGCTTACCCCGCAACCGACTGACTAGTTGATCCGCAGGCAACACGCCCTCAATGCGGTCGATGGGTTGCCCGCCCCGGAACAAAATCAGCGTGGGCAGGGCGGCGATGTGGTACTTCGAGGCCAGTTGGGGGTACTTGTCGCTGTCGATTTTGACGATTTTGATTTGGCCCTTCAACTGTTCATTCACCTGGGTAAGAATGGTGGCCATCATCTGGCAAGGGCCGCACCAGGTAGCGTAGAAATCTACCAATACAGGCAGGTCAGACCCCGTGATGACGTCTTCGAGGTTGCGAAATTGTTGCTTGGTGGCCATGGGGTTGCTCCTTAAGGGATTGATGAAGTTCAATGCCGATCCTAGACAGATAGCCCAATTTCCCGTTTAATACTTTTGACTAAGTTTTGTGAATTGTGCTAGCTACGGTCATGCGGTTGCTGCGTTGTCAAAGGTATTCCCCAGCCTGGGTCAGTCCACCCTAGGGGCGCTTAGCGCTGTGAGGTTAACGAAAGAACCTTAGACAGACCGTTTGACCCTAGCCAGGTTTTGAATCGCGCCTTGCAACGGGTCGCAGCACCTTCATGGCTAGGCTTTTGGCGCTCACCCAGTTCATTCTATCGCTATGGATATGGTGCGTCTGTCCCCGCGACCGTAATGCCTGGGGCGGTTTTCTCTATGGCCTTAAACCACCGCTACAGGGGCTACCCCCCTCTTGGGAACGTCGGCTGTGGGGAAGCTTTAAAGTTGAAGACTCAAAGTTAAGGAGCGATCTTGAATACTCAAGCACTACAAAAGCGGCTGCGGCGGCTGAAACGGGAGTGGTTTTTCAATACGCAGGCCGACATTTTGGCGGGGGCTGTGGTGGGTCTGGCGCTGATTCCAGAGGCCATTGCCTTTTCGATCATCGCTGGGGTAGATCCCAAGGTGGGGCTGTATGCGTCGTTCATTATTGCTGTGGTGACAGCCTTTCTGGGGGGCAGACCCGGTTCCATTTCCGCCGCCACTGGGGCCATGGCCCTACTGATGATTGACCTAGTGCGCGATCACGGTATGGAATATCTGCTGGTAGCTACCCTGCTCTGTGGGATATTTCAGGTCATCTTTGGCCTGCTGCGGCTGGGGCGACAAATGCGCTACGTGCCCCGATCCGTGATGGTGGGGTACATCAATGCCCTGGCGGTGCTGATTTTTCTGGCCCAACTGCCCCAGCTCACTAATGTGCCCGTTGCCGTGTACATCATGACGGCGCTGTCCCTGGCGATTATCTACCTCCTGCCCCGCTTTACCAAGGGGGTGCCCTCGCCCCTGGTGGCGCTGTTTGTGATGACCGTCGCCAAAATTGCCCTAAATATTGAGGTGCCCACGGTGGGCGACATGGGCGAACTACCCACGGCCCTGCCGATCTTCGCCCTGCCCCAGGTGCCCTTTACCCTAGAAACCCTGCAAATTGTGCTGCCCACGGCGCTTACCATGGCGATTGTGGGGCTGCTGGCCAGTTTCCTGACGGCGGCCCTCGTCGATGATCTGACCGATACCCCCAGCGACAAAAACCGCGAAGCCAAGGGCCAAGGCATCGCCAACATCATCACCAGCTTCTTTGGCGGCATGGCGGGCTGCGGCATGATTGGCCAATCGGTGATTAACGTGCAGTCCGGCGGACGGGGGCGGCTGTCTACCCTGGCGGCGGGGGTGTTTTTGCTGTTTGCTATTTTGATTTTGAGTACCTGGGTGCGGCAAATGCCCATGGCGGCCCTGGTGGCGGTGATGATCATGGTCTCCATCGGCACCTTCCGCTGGGCGTCGTTTCGGGATATGGCCAAAATTCCCCGCACTGAAACGGCGGTGATGCTGACCACCATGCTAGTGACCATCTTCACCCGCAACTTTGCCCTGGGGGTAGCCACGGGGATTGTGATGAGCACGGTGTTTTTCTCCCGCAAAATTGCCCAACTGGTGTTTGTGGACAAGGTCATGCCAGAGGACGGCCACCGGGTCTACAACGTCTCCGGGCAAATTTTCTTTGTTTCCAAAGATGAATTCCTAGAAGCCTTTGACTTCAGCGAGTTTATTGATCGCGTCACCCTTGACCTCACCCATGCCCACCTGTGGGATCAAGGGGCCGTGGCCACGTTGGATAAGGTCGTCAATAAGTTCCGGCGATCTGGCGCGGAGGTGGAGGTGGTCGGGCTGAACGAGGCCAGCGCCACCCTGGTGAAGAAGCTCGCCATCCACAGTCAGCCCGCCGATCAGCCCACCATCGAAGCCTAGTAGGAACACCATGCGTCGAATTTTACTCTGTACCGATGGGTCAGCCTTTGCCCGAACGAGCTACCCCTATGCGGCCTGGTTTGCCCAGCGCATGGAGGCCAGCGTCGATGTTCTCTATGTTTCCGATGCTCGGGGGCAGGCGACGGCTGAAGCCAGCGACCTCAGTGGCAGCATTGGCCTGGGGGCCGCAGAAAGTCTGCTGAAGAAGCTGGTGGAGGTGGAGCACGAACGGGCGCGGCTTAACCACCAAAAGTCGAAGCTGATTTTAGATGATGCGGAACAAGCCATCACCGAGCACGGAGCCGCCACCGTAAAGCTGATCCATAAAACCGGATTTTTGGTGGACTGCCTCGACAACCTGGCGGCGGAGGTGGATCTGATTGTGATCGGCAAGCGGGGAGAGGCGGCGGACTTTGCCACCGGACACCTGGGGGCCAATGTGGATCGCATCGTGCGCAGTAGCCCAAAGCCTTGCCTAGTCACCCCCCGCGAGTTTGCGCCCATCGAGCGGCTGTTGCTGGCCTACGACGGCAGCCCCACCGGGCAAAAGCTGCTGTCCTTTTTGGCCAACACCCCCAGCCTGCACCATTTAGACCTTCATCTGCTGACGGTGGCCTCTGCGGAATCCGAGGGGGAAAGAAAGCGCAGCCTAACCAAGGCGGTGGAAACCCTGCAAGCCGCTGGCCTTAATCCTAAAGCCACCTTGCAGATGGGTGAACCGGAAAAGGCCATTGCCCAATACATCGACCACCACGCCATCCACCTCCTGCTGATGGGGGCCTACGGCCATCGCCGCATTCGCCATTTGGTGATTGGCAGCACCACGGTGCAACTGCTGAGGAGCAGCCAAATTCCGGTGTTGCTGTACCGCTGAGGAGCCCTGAATGGATCGATGGGGAGAGTGCAACGCCGGAGGCCGCACGGTGCGGTCGGGCCTCAACCGCGCCCTGATTTTGCGGGTTGCTGAGAGCCATGTCGTGACCACTCCCCTAGATGTTGGCCGCTAGGGGAATGGTTTGGCCATCAACCTTAATTTTCTCCCTTAAATCACGGGTCAACGGGAGGCGATAGATTACGTTATGTTCCATTACCCTTTCTATGGCTAGGCTCCTACTGTGGCTTTCCCTCTCATCAACTCCCTTAGCTTCCGGCACTGGCGCGGCGATCTGTTTGGCGGCATCACAGCGGCGATTGTGGCCTTGCCCTTGGCCCTAGCCTTTGGTGTAGCCAGCGGGGCAGGGGCCACCGCCGGACTCTACGGCGCGATTTTTACCGGATTTTTTGCCGCCCTGTTTGGCGGTACCCCCACCCAGGTTTCTGGCCCCACAGGCCCTATGACGGTGGTGATGACCACGGTGGTGGCCTCCCTGGTGGCCCGCTATCCCGACACCGGGCTGGCCATGGCCTTTACGGTGGTGATGCTGGGCGGAGTTCTGCAAATGGTGTTTGGCCTGATGCGCCTGGGGCAGTATATTACCCTACTGCCCTACACGGTAATTTCCGGCTTTATGTCTGGGATTGGGGTGATTATCATCCTGCTGCAACTGCCGCCGCTGTTGGGCCATGCCGCGTCCGGTGGCGTGGTGGGCACCCTGCAAGATCTGCCTCAGTTTTTGCAGAATCCCAACGGGGTGGCCCTGGGCTTGGGATTGCTGACCCTAGCCATTGTGTTCTGCTTTCCTCGACGGCTGAACCGCATTTTGCCTGCGCCGCTGGTGGCCTTGGTGGTGGCCACGCTGCTGTCGGTCATCGCCTTTGACCCCGGAGCGCTGCCCCGCATTGGCGAGATTCCCACCGGGTTCCCCAGCCTCAAGTTTCCAACCTTTAGCCTGCGCGAACTGGATGAGATGCTGCGCTACGGCCTGATGTTGGCAGTGTTGGGGGCCATTGACTCTCTGCTCACCTCCCTGGTGGCCGACAGTATTTCCCGCACCCAGCACGATTCGGATAAGGAACTGATCGGCCAGGGGATTGGCAATCTGGTATCGGGTTTGTTTGGCGGATTGCCGGGGGCGGGGGCCACCATGCGGACGGTGGTTAACGTCCAAGCTGGGGGTAAAACGCCGCTGTCGGGAATGGTTCATGCCCTCGTGCTGCTGGTGGTGCTGATGGGGGCTGGCCCCCTAACGGCGCAAATTCCGAACGCCGTCCTCGCCGGAATCTTGCTGAAGGTGGGCATTGACATTTTGGACTGGGGCTTCATTAAGCGATCCCCCAAAATTTCCCTCAAGGGCACCGGAATTATGTATCTGGTGCTGTTTCTGACGGTGTTTATTGACCTGATTACGGCGGTGCTGGTGGGGGCCTTTGTGGCCAACATGCTCACTATCAAACGCCTCACGGATGTGCAAAGCAGCCGCATTAAAACCCTCACTGACGGCACCGAAGAAAGCAACCTCGCCCTCGCCGAAAAAGAGATTTTGGCCCGGTCGAAGGGAGATATTCTGCTGTTTCAACTGGGCGGGCCGATGAGCTTTGGGGCCGCTAAAAGCATCTCTCGCCGCCTGTCCTTTGTGAAAAACTACCATGCCCTGGTGCTAGATTTGGGCGATGTGCCCACCCTCGGCGTCACCGCCGCCCTCGCCATCGAATCCATCGTGCAAGATTCCATTCAGCGCAACCGCCAGGTGTGGATTGTGGTCAAACCGGGCCAGGTGCAAGATCGCCTCGCCACCCTAGAACTAGACCGCTTTGTGCGCCAGCGCAAACCCTCGGATTACCCATCGCCCCCGGCCATTTACCAGGTAGACAGCCGTATGCAGGCCCTACAAGCGGCCTTCGACAGTGTGTATGCCGAGGCTGCGGTGGAAAGGGCGATCTGACCTCAAGCCCGACGGAGGCCCTCAGCGCCCCAGACTCGCCATCTTGATCCTAGAAGTCGAAGTAAATGTAGCTCAGGGTTTCGGCAGGGGCCAGCAGCCAAGCCAGTAGGCTAAAGAGGGGAATCAGCAGCAGCTTGACGGGCCAACTTAGCTCCAGCTTGAGCCCGCGCCGGAGGGCATAGGCGATCCCCATCAGCCCAAACAATCCCCCCAGCAGCAGCCAAAGCTGGCCGTAGCTAAAGCCCAGGGATTCTAGATAAACCCCTTGGACAAACTGGGGGTCGGCGGTGGTGCCCGCCAGCCGTTGCAGAGCCAGGGTAAACTGCTGAGGGTCGGGCAGGCGGAAAAATAGCCAGCTTGAAAACACCAGCCCCTGGGTGATCATCCAGCCGAGGATCGTGCCGGGGAGGCTGAGCCAAAATGCCGCCATGGCGGGCACGGCCTTTCCTAGGGACTGCATCAAGCGATGGATGACCAGCCCCGCCCCGTGGATGCCCCCCCAGATGACAAAGCCCCAGTTGTTGCCGTGCCAAATTCCGGCAATCAGCATAATAATCATCAGGTTGACGCAGGTGCGCCCCAGCCCTTGGCGAGATCCGCCCAGGGGAAAGTAGAGATAGTTCCGCAGCCAGTCGCCTAGGGTCATGTGCCAGCGCCGCCAGAAGGTGGCTAGGCTGGTGGTGAAGTAGGGGGCATCGAAGTTTTCGGGTAGGTTAATCCCCAGCAGTAGGGCGCTGCCGCGAGCGATGTTGACGTAGGCACTGAAGTCGAGGTAGAGCTGGAGGCCGTAGGCAAAGACCGCTAGGGCAATGTCGGCACTGCCCGCACGGGGTAGGTTGTCGAAGCTGAGATTCACCAAAATGGCGATGTGGTCGGCCAGCAGCAGTTTTTTCACGGCCCCGTAGGCAATCAGCCACAGCCCCTCAACCACGCCATTCAGACCTGGATCCCTGGGGCGCTCCACCTGCTCTAGGAAGGGGTGAAAGCGGGTGATGGGGCCGGAGATCAGCTTGGGAAAGAACAGCTTGTAGGCCCCAAAATCCACGATATTGACGGCGGCGGGGGAGCCTCGGTATACATCCACCAGGTAGGCGATGCACTCGAACACAAAGAAGCTGAGCCCTAGGGGCATGACCAGCCCCGTGAAGGTGTCGTCTAGACGAGCCAAACTGATCCCCGTCCAGCCCAGCAGCCGCCCGATGCCTTCTAGGTACTTAAAGCCCAGCAGCAACAGGACATTTGCCCCAATTCCCAGCCCCAGCAGCCACCGACGGCGGCGGTTCCAACCCTGCTCGGCCACCTGCCAGCGGGCATTGGGGGTGCGCCAGTCCATCGGGGCAACAAGGGCGGTGCCGATGAAAAACGTGACCAGCAGCAGGGCCACCATCAGCAGCAAATACTGCACCTGGAGGGAGGCGTAGAACACGAGGCTAGCCACCAACAGCAGCCACAGTCGCGCCCGCGACGACTCCAGCGCCCAAAAAATGCCGATGACGCTGATCAAAAATAGGGCGTAGGTAATAGACGGCAGAATCATGGGGCAGGGGGGGCCGACCGTCGAGGCCAAGCAATCAGAGGATCCTGGGCCAGCCGTTGGGATACCTGGAAGGCTCCGTAGCGGTTGAGGTGGCTGGGGTCAGAGAAATAGTCGTACTGCTGGGGCCAAGCCTGCCCCAAATCCCGGAACAAGAACCCGGACTCGGTGGTGGAGAGGCTGACCATAAAGCGCAAAAATTCGGCCTCGGCAGACTGGCGATAGTCATCGAGGTATTCGTCGGAGAGGGGGGTGTTGATGAACACGATGGGGATGCGCTTCTCCTGGGTAAACCGCAGGAGTTCGTCTAGGGCCTCCATCTGCCCCCCATCCAAACGAAAATCCTGGTAGTCGCCGTCGTAGCGTCCGGCCACGCGAGCAAAGGTTTGGTAGTAGGTGGCCGGGTTAAACCGCACCGAAAGCGGCAAAAAGCCATCGCGGTCAATGGCGCTGCCAGCGGGCATGGGGGCATCCAGTTGCTCCTCGGTGGCGGCCATCGCCCCCGTTACGGAGGGCGTCATCGCCCCCATCTGGGTTTGAAGCCACTGCTTCAGCGTCTCCCGTTCTGGGTGAATGGCCGAAAAGGCACCGATCCGGTCGCTAAGCCATTCATCCATAGCGGCGTAGCTCTGGGGTAGGGATCGTCCGTGGGCGAGGGGGGTGGCCCCGGCGGTGTTCTCCCCTGGGGCTGGGGGCAGATCGGGGCGCTGGGTGATCAGCTCTCGATAGCCCGGTGAGGCGACGATGGCGTTGTAGGTGACGTCTGTGCGCCCGCTGTTAAAGGCCCTAGCCCCGTCTGCCCAGAGGATCAGTCGCGGCAGATGCTCTGGCTCAAGCACCTGGCGCAGGACTAAATCAACCACCTGGGCGGTGGCCCCGTTGATGCCAAAGTTAAAAATCCTGACATTGTCGTGGCCGAGGGCCGCTAACTCACGCCGCAGGGCTTCTGGATCAACCCCCCGCAGAGCCCGCGAACTGCCTACAATCAGCACATCCGCAGGGCCTTCGGCGGCCACCTGTTGGGCATAGAGGGCGACTTTTTGATCCAGTTGATCGCTGTTAAAGGTGGAGAAGGGAGAGGCCTCCACCAGGTCGTCGATGGCGGCGAGGGGCTGGTTGGGGCTCGTAAATAGGTCGGTGCTGCCCGCCACAAATCCTTCCCCCGCCTGGGCCTGCTGACCGTTGGGCCAATCGAGTTCGGCCAGGGCTTGGGCAAACTCGTCGTCGGGGCTGGGGGGCGGCGGCGCGAGGGTAGCCATGGGTTCGGCCCGGGCTACGTTGGCGGGAGGACGAAGGGTTTGCCCTAGCAGCCAATCGACCTGGAGGGCTAAAAGTAGCCCTGCCGCCGCCCACACCGCTGCTACCTTCAGCCCCTCAGAACGGGACGGGCTGGGAGCGCGATCTAGCACGCTGAGGGGGTGGATGCGGCTGAATAGTTGAGACTGCACCAGCAGGCTCTGCCATCGATCTCGGACGGTGTCCCACCAGTGGGCTAGGGCCGCCGCTTCCTCCTCGGCGGAAATCTCGGCGTGGGTAATGGGGCTGTCGGGCCGCACCAGCAGCTCGTTGACGTAGGCATCGGAGGCCGTGAATTCTGGCGCGGCTTCGGGCACCAGCCGATCCCGCACCGCAAAGTCGCGGCCATAGCTCCAGGCGGGGCGGGGCTGGCCCGACCGTCGCCCGTAGATCCGCACCCCCTCTAGGGCCACGGGACTGAGGCTGAGCAGATAGTTATGCAGCAGCGGAGCCACCAGTCGGCGCTGGGGCACCACGGGGCCATCCACCATAATGTGCAGCAGTTGATCGCGGCGCAAGAGCTGCACCCGCTGCCCCCCTGTGGCCAGTCGATCCTCGAGGTTGGGGTTGAGCTGGCGCGTGAGCAAAAAGGCCATGGCCGGAAGATCCCCCATTTGCCCCAGGTATTCCGGCGAGTCGGCGAGGGCGCTGTGCTGGGCGGCAGGGAGATCGAGGTAGTGAACCCAAGCGGGATCGGCACTGGCCTCGGCCTGACCGTAGAGAATGGCGCGGTGAATGCCCTGGGGTGCCAGTTCTTCGAGGGTCAGGGTCAGGGTTTCGATGATCTCGGCCTGGGACTGCACCACCGTGGGCACTGCGCCCGTCGCGCCCTGGGGTTGGCAAAGCAGGTGCAGGGTATCGCCATTGAGGGTGGCTTCCACCGTCAGGTGATAGCGCTCTAGGGTGGCTGCCAGCAGCCGTTCTAGGGAATCCCCATCGCCCCAGCGGCTCCACTCCCGCAGCATTTCCTCTGGCGGCGTCAGGTCAACGCGGAGGCTCCAGTCGGGCTGGGTCTCCCCCCGCACCTGAAGCAAAATCACTGCGTCTTTAAACTGCGTGAGTTGCAGCAGGCGCAGGCGCTCGGCGGTGGGGCGGGCAATCAGGGAAGGATCGGGGCTGTAGGCCGCTTCGCAGAGAATCCACAGCCGGGGAATGGTGGCATCGGCGGGGCCGTCGTCGCTGGGGGGGGAGGCTTCAGGGGAGGCCCGGTCGGGGCTGGGGTAATAGTCAATGCCGACGGCGCTGCGGTGCAGGTGGGCTAGGCCAGGAATCGCCTTGACGCTGACCCAGACCCCCACATCTAGGGCGCTGAGGGTTTCGCTGAGGTACCAGGCAATGGCCTCAGGATCCCCCTTGCGGGCGAGGCTGAGGTTGGACAGCACGACCGCCCCACCCCCCTCAGATCCAGCCTGCAACAGTTGGGGATGATCCTGGGCGTAGGTGGCTAGCAGCGTTTGGGCCGCCTGTAAGTCGTCTTCGTCCTGGTTTTCTAGCACCAGTTGAGCCAGGTGACGCTCTAGCCGATTGAGGTAGAGGGGGGCCGTCCAGTCGGGGTTGGCTTGCCCCTGGCGACGGCTATAGAGATAGATCTGATACACCTGGGGGTAGGTTTGGTGGAGCCAGCCCTGGTCGCGATCTTCCAGCAGGGCGCGGACAATCCGCAGCAGTACTGTGGGCTGATCCAGCGCCTGGGCCGTCTCGCACAGCACATGGAGAATATTGCCCCGCAGCTTGATGTGCAGATGGGCATCGGGCTGTCCCAAGTGTTCCTTCAGCCAGCCTACAACCCCCGGCGCTGCTGCACTCGTCGAGACCTTGGATTGGGAGAGGGAGACAGGCATAGGCGCAGAGGGGCTAAACCCTTTAACTCATGATTTTAGTTGGGTGGATGGGTCGTGTCTCTCTA
This sequence comes from Leptolyngbya sp. BL0902, assembly GCF_016403105.1. Taxonomy (NCBI): domain Bacteria; kingdom Bacillati; phylum Cyanobacteriota; class Cyanophyceae; order Leptolyngbyales; family Leptolyngbyaceae; genus Leptolyngbya; species Leptolyngbya sp. BL0902. Next base: position 4,053,884 of record NZ_CP046155.1, on the reverse strand, counting down.
GGACGGTCGATCCTAGGGGACGTCTGGAGGAGCCTACACGGACTCCCTGATACCAGGGTATCGTGCCCGCTGTCTAGTCATCCTCCCCCCGACGACCGACTCTTCCCCGGCGCTAGGATCGTCTCGATGCCCCTGGGCTGCACCCGGCCTCTAGGCATCGTCTCTCATCGTCGCCGCTGGGCTCAATCCGCCGGGGAGACCTGTGTTGGGGCCTGGGAAAGGCGGCGGTGAGAGGGCCAGCCCTGACATAGCACTGAAGCATAGCGTAGTCTAGCCCATTGGTTGCATTCGGCAGCAATATTCTGCCTGCCCCTGATCCCTAGCCCCGGCCCCTGATCCCCAGGGCTGGGGGTGGCACCACCATTGTCAGGACGGGGATCGTGCCGGGATTGGGGGATACTCCTCGCCGCCGTGGGAAATCATGGGCATCCTCTGACCCGGCCCCAGGGACGGAATCGCCAGGGGTATGATGGGGAAAGGTTGTCTGTCCGTTCGTGCGCGACGGTTGTGCGCGTTGCCCTATGCCCTCTTCTCGTCCTCGGCCCACCGCTACCTCCTCCCCTCATCCGACCCGTGCTGGGGCGGTCTATGGCTCCCATCTTCTGGTGGGTGCTTTGGTGCCTCCGGTGCTCCTGGGCCTGGTGGCTGCCCGCCTGGTGGCCAATGGCTTCCGTCAGGCGGGCTTGGTCAGCGAGCAACTGCTCCAGGGCCAGCGCCTCCCCCATCTGCATGTGCCCCTGCGAGAGTAGGCGGTGAGGAGTATCCTGTTACGCCTTGATGTTGCCCCTTGATTCTGTTCTTACCATCCCTATTTTTTCGTTTGCCCTTCCCATAAACTTCTTCTATAGCAGGGAATCCTATAGAATTCTTGCGATACCGCTGTTCTCTCCCTACCCGAACCCATGAGCTCAATGCTGCATCCCTCTGGGGATCTTCTGCCCACTCCCCCATCCCCTCAACCAGAGACGCCTGAGCCCCTGCCTACGCCCACCAGCCAAGACCTGCTCCTGCGCCATCGACTGCGGGTGGTAGAAGACCTGTGGGAGAACGTGCTAGATCACGCCTGTGGGCCAGAATTGCTCAATCTGCTGCGCCAGTTGCGCCGGATGTGCTCTCCGGAGGGCCAAGCCCCTACCACCGATGAAGCACGGGTGAAGGCGGTGGTGGATGTGGTGGAGGGACTGGATTTGGAGGACGCCATTCGGGCTTCGCGGGCCTTCGCCCTCTATTTTCAGCTGATCAATATTGTTGAGCAGCACTACGAACAGCGGGGCCAGCAGCAGCAGTATCGAGCCGCCTACCACACCTCCGACCTGGCCCAGTGGGGCAGCAAGCCCAGCCCGGAGACCCATCCCAGCCCGGAGGCCGAGGAGGGCGAAGAGGGCATCAACGGCCACTCGTTCCAGGCGGATCTGCTGCACCGCAGCATGGCCGACCCCGCCAGCCAGCGCCGGGAGGCGGGCACCTTCCACTGGCTCTTCCCGACCCTGAAGCGGCTGAATGTGCCCCCCCAACTGATCCAAAACCTGATCAACCAGTTGGATGTGCGCCTGGTATTTACCGCTCACCCCACAGAAATTGTCCGCCACACCATCCGCGATAAGCAGCGCCGCATCGCCAACATTTTGCGCCAGATGGATCAAGCGGAGGAAGGGGCGCAAACCCTGGGCCTCACCTCCTCCTGGGAAATTGAGTCGCTCAAGGCCCAGCTCACCGAGGAAATCCGCCTCTGGTGGCGCACCGACGAACTGCACCAGTTCAAGCCCTCGGTGCTCGATGAAGTAGACTACACCCTCCACTACTTCCAGGTGGTGCTGTTTGAGGCGTTGCCCCAGCTCTACAAGCGCTTTGAGCGGGCCATTACCACCACCTTCCCAGAATTGGATCCGCCGCGCCATCGGTTTTGTCGCTTTGGCTCTTGGGTGGGGGCCGACCGCGATGGCAACCCCTCCGTTACCCCAGCGGTGACGTGGAAAACCGCCTGCTACCAGCGCAACCTAGTGCTCAGCAAGTACATCACCTCCATCGAGCGGCTGACGGATCTGCTGAGCCTGTCTTTGCACTGGAGTGAGGTGCTGCCGGAACTGCTGGAATCCCTGGAGCAAGACCAGGTGAAAATGCCGGAAATCTACGACCAGCTCGCCATCCGCTATCGCCAGGAACCCTATCGGCTGAAGCTGGCCTATATCAAGCAGCGGCTTAAAAACACCCTGGCCCGCAGCGAACGCCTCTACCAGGGCGATCCCATCGTGGATCGCATTCGGGACGTTGCCCCCGATGCCTCGATTTACCGCGATGGCGAAGAGTTTTTGGCCGAACTGCGGCTAATTCACCGCAACCTGGAGGCCACCGGGCTGCACTGCCAGGAGATCGATACCCTGATCTGCCAGGTGGAAATCTTTGGCTTCAACCTCGCCCAGCTTGACCTGCGCCAGGAAAGCTCCCGCCACTCCGATGCCATCGACGAAATTACCCAGTACCTCCAAGTGCTGCCCCAGCCCTACAGCGAGCTGTCGGAGGGGGAGAAAACGGCGTGGCTGGTGTCAGAGCTGCAAACCCGTCGTCCGCTGATTCCGGGAGAACTGCCCTTTTCCGAAAGAACCTGCGAAACCATCGCCACTCTGCGGATGGTGCGCCAACTCCACCAAGAGTTTGGCCCCGACATCTGCTTCAGCTACGTGATCAGCATGAGCCACAACGTCAGCGACATGCTGGAGGTGCTGCTGCTGGCCAAGGAAGCCGGACTCTACGACCCCGTCACCGGGCTGAGCGGCATTCAGCCCGTGCCCCTATTCGAGACTGTGGAAGACCTGCAACGCGCCCCCAGCGCCATGGAGGAGCTGTTCGAGATTCCCCTCTACCTGAAAATGCTGCAAGGCCGCGCCGCCCAAATTGCCGCCAGCCATGTGGCCACCTCCACCCCGGTGCCCCTGCAAGAGGTGATGCTGGGCTACTCCGACAGCAACAAAGACTCCGGCTTTCTCAGCAGCAACTGGGAAATCCACAAGGCCCAGCAGGCGCTCCAGGAAACGGCGGACAAGTTCTCGGTGGCGCTGCGGATTTTCCATGGTCGGGGCGGTTCCGTGGGGCGCGGCGGTGGCCCCGCCTACGAAGCCATCCTGGCCCAGCCCGGACGCAGCATCAAGGGCCGGATCAAAATCACCGAGCAGGGGGAAGTGCTCGCTTCCAAGTACAACCTACCCGACCTGGCCCTGTATAACCTCGAAACCGTGACCACGGCGGTGCTCCAGGCCAGCATCCTCAGCAACAGCTTCGACGACATCAAACCCTGGAACGCCACCATGGAGGAACTGGCGGCCCGTTCCCGTCGCCACTATCGCCAGCTCATCTACGAACAGCCGGATCTGGTGGATTTCTTCCACCAGGTCACGCCCATTCAAGAAATCAGCCAGTTGCAGATTAGCTCTCGGCCTGCCCGTCGCGGCGGCAAAAAGGATCTCAGCAGCCTGCGGGCCATCCCTTGGGTGTTTAGCTGGACTCAGGCCCGGTTCCTGCTGCCCTCCTGGTATGGCGTGGGCACGGCCTTGGAAGAATTCTTGCAGGAGGCCCCCGAAGAGCACCTGAAGCTGTTGCGCTACTTCTATCACAAGTGGCCCTTCTTCAAGATGGTGGTGTCTAAGGTGGAAATGACCCTGGCCAAGGTGGATTTGCAAATTGCCGAACACTACGTGCGGGAACTGTCGAACCCCGACGACCGGGAGCGCTTTATCGCCCTGTTTGGATCTATCTCCAAGGAGTTTCACCTCACCCGCGACAAGGTGCTGCAAATTACAGGCCACGAGCGCCTGCTGGACAGCGACCCCGATCTCCAGCGATCCGTCTACCTGCGGAACGGCACCATCGTCCCCCTAGGCTTCCTGCAAGTGGCCCTGCTGAAGCGCCTGCGCCAGTACAAAGACCAAGCGGCCACAGGCATCATCCGATCCCGCTATAGCCAGGGTGAGCTGTTGCGCGGTGCTCTGCTCACCATCAACGGTATTGCCGCTGGGATGCGAAATACGGGTTGACGCTGGCTAGTCCGTCAGGAAATGTTGACGCATCGCCGTTGGGGGGCTCACCACCCAACGGCGACTTTAGGCTAGATAGAGTAGGGCGATAAATCACCGTAATAATGCGGATTAGACGGTGAACCAGACGCCCAGAAATGCCCAGCCGTCAGCCTCTTCACCAGCTTTTTACGTAGGGCTTGAGCAATTTCACCGACGGCTCATGCCATTCCTAGGTCATTTTGCTAGCCTGTCTCCATACGTCTAGCAGATGCCCCCGGTTTATGGTGGTGATCGGCTGCGTAAAAATTCCCATCGTGTAGGGTGACTCCTAGGGGTGGGTGGGGTACCCTAGCCCTAGACTTCCCAGCGATGGACACATCTCAAAGACCGACTCGACCGATCAACCAACCGGACGGTACCTGTGGATCCAGTGGTTCAGACCGTGAAGCGCGCGCTCCCAGGGAACCAAGCCTAGGTGGCCACACCTAGGGCTGTGCCGCCAGGAGGATCCGCCGACGTGGCATTCAACCCTTATGCGTTAGGTGTTCTATGAAAGCAGTTATTTTGGCGGGTGGTTTGGGGACACGGCTCAGTGAAGAAACCAGCATTCGACCCAAGCCGATGGTGGAGATTGGCGGTAAGCCCATTCTCTGGCACATCATGAAAATTTACTCGGCCCACGGCATTGATGAGTTCATCATCTGCTGCGGCTACAAGGGCTATGTGATTAAGGAATACTTTGCTAACTACTTCCTCCACATGTCCGATGTCACCTTCGATCTGCGCTACAACCAGATGAACGTGCACAGCGGCAAGGCCGAACCCTGGAAAGTTACTCTGGTGGACACCGGAGAAACCACTATGACCGGGGGCCGTCTGAAGCGGGTGCGGGAATACATCGGCAGCGAGCCCTTCTGCTTCACCTACGGCGACGGTGTGGCCAACGTCAACATCAGCGAGGTGATTGAGTTCCACAAGCAGCAAAAGACCCTGGCTACCCTCACCGCTGTGCAACCGCCCGGACGCTTTGGGGCCATTGCGCTCCATGAGGGCCAAACCATCATTGAATCCTTCTCGGAGAAAACCGACGGCGACGGAGCCTACATCAACGCCGGGTTCTTTGTGCTCGATCCCCAGGTGATCGACTTCGTGGAGAATGATTCCGTGATGTGGGAACACGAACCCCTTCGCAAACTGGCGGCGATGGGGCAACTCTCCGCCTACCGCCACGATGGTTTTTGGCAGCCCATGGACAGCTTGCGCGACAAAAACCTGCTAGAAGACCTCTGGGGCAGCGGCCAGGCTCCCTGGAAGGTGTGGTAAATCTCTCCTAGGGCGCTGGTTTTGGCAAGGCTGAAGCCAGCGCTCCCGTCATGCTCGGGGAAGTTAGACCCCTGCGGTCGGCCTTGATCGGTATTCGTCGGCAACCCGTCTTGATCAGCCTGATTGATCAACCTTGATTTGACAGCAATCCCATTGACAGCAGTTCTACCTGAAGAGGCATCCATGGATCTTGAATTTTGGCGCGGTAAGCGGGTCTTTGTTACCGGACATACGGGCTTTAAGGGCAGTTGGCTGTCCCTCTGGCTACAGCAGCTAGGGGCTGAGGTGGTGGGCTTTTCGCAGCCTGCCCCCACGGAACCGAGCTTGTTTGAAGCGGCCCAAGTGGCCCAAGGAATGACCTCCCTCGTGGGCGACGTGCGCGATCTGGAGGGCATCACCCAGGCCATGGACAACGCCCAGCCGGAGATTGTGCTTCATCTCGCCGCCCAGCCCTTGGTGCGCTATTCCTACCAAAACCCGGTAGAAACCTACGCCACCAACGTGATGGGCACGGTCAATGTCCTAGAAGCGGTGCGCCACACCCCCAGCGTGCGGGTGGCGGTGATCATCACCAGCGACAAGTGCTACGAAAACCGGGAATGGGTTTGGGGCTACCGCGAAAACGAAGCTATGGGTGGCCACGATCCCTACTCCAACAGCAAGGGCTGTGCCGAACTGGTGACAGCGGCCTACCGTTCCTCCTTCTTTGCTCCCGAAACCTACGATCAGCACCGGGTGGCGGTGGCGTCGGTGCGGGCGGGCAACGTCATCGGCGGCGGCGACTGGGCCTTGGATCGGCTGATTCCCGACATGATTAAAGCCTTCCACCAGGGTCAGCCCGTGCTGATCCGCAACCCCCACGCCATTCGGCCCTGGCAGCATGTGCTGGAACCCCTGGGGGGCTACCTGCTGCTGGCGGAAAAGCTGTGGCACCACGGCCCAGACTTTGTGGGCGGCTGGAACTTTGGCCCCCACGACGAAGACGCCAAGCCCGTCTCCTGGATTGTGGATCGGCTCACCACCCTCTGGGGCGATGGGGCCACCTGGGAACTGGATGGCGGATCCCATCCCCACGAAGCCCACTACCTCAAGCTGGATTGCTCGAAGGCCAAGGCCCGCCTCGGTTGGGAACCCCGCCTTACCCTGGCGGATACTCTGGAATGGGTGGTGGAGTTTTACCAGGGCTACTATGGAGGACAATCGGCCCGATCCATTGCCGAGAACCAAATCCAGCGCTACCAGGCCCGCACCCCCGGCGAAGCGATTTTGCCCCAGGGTGTGTTGCCCACCTCAGTGCCCCTGCCCACCGCCTAGCCGCGCATTTCTCGGAATCTATCCCCCGTGATGGTTGACCCCTATGATTTTTACCGAAACGCCCCTGGCCGGAGCCTACGTCGTTGACATTGACAAGAAGGCCGATAATCGCGGCTTTTTTGCCCGTACCTTCTGCGCCAACGAGTTTTCCGAACTAGGCATGAAGCCAGAGGTGGCCCAGATTAACCTCTGCTACAACGGCACCCAGGGCACGGTGCGGGGCATGCACTACCAGGTGCCCCCAGCCTCAGAAACCAAGCTGGTGCGCTGCACGCGAGGCGCAATTTACGATGTCATCGTCGATCTGCGGCCCGACTCGCCCACCTACCTTCAGCACTTTGGGGTCGAACTCACGGCGGACAACTACCGGGCGCTGTACGTGCCTGAACTATTCGCCCACGGCTACCAAACCCTGACCCCAGAGGCCGAAATCGTCTACGTGGTCAGCGAGTTTTACACTCCGGGCTGCGAACGGGGTCTGCGCTATAACGACCCGAAACTCAACATTCAGTGGCCCCTGCCTGCCAGCCTGATCTCCGACAAAGACAATAGTTGGGACTTGTTAGCCGACGCCTAAGCGTCTTCCCCAGCCTCTCTCCCGCCTGGGAGAAGGGCTGGGGTGAGGGCCTGCCGGGACGTGCCTTTCCCTGATGATCCATCCAACTCAACCCACGCTTAACCCAAACTCACTTAACCCAAACTCGCTAAGGACTGAACCCCTATGATTATTGTGGATACCGCCCTACAGGCCCGTCACGAAGCGGGCAACCCGGTCAAAGTGGGCATGATTGGGGCTGGCTTTATGGGCTGGGGCATTGCCAATCAAATTGTGAACTACCTGCCAGGGATGGAACTGGTGGCGGTGTCTAGCCGCACCCTAGCCAGCGCCCGCAAAGCCTACGCCGAAGCCGGAATTGATGATCCCCTGGAAGTGACCACCCAATCCGCCCTAGAGGACGCCATCCGGGCTGGCAAACCCGCCGTCACCGACGACGCCACGTTGCTCTGTCGGGCGGAGGGCATCGATGCCCTGATTGAAGTAACGGGCACCATTGAGTTTGCGGCGGGTGTCATCCTCGAAGCTATCGCCCATCGCAAGCATGTGGTGATGATGAACGCCGAACTGGACGGCACCATCGGCCCCATCCTCAAAGCCTACGCCGACGAGGCGGGCGTTATCCTATCGGGCTGCGACGGCGACCAGCCCGGTGTGGAGATGAACCTGTTCCGCTACGTCAAGAGCATTGGTCTGAAGCCCCTGGTCTGCGGCAACATCAAGGGCTTGCAAGACCCCTACCGCAACCCCACCACCCAGGCCAGCTTTGCCGCCCAGTGGGGCCAAGCTGCCCACATGGTCACGAGCTTTGCCGACGGCACCAAAATCTCCTTTGAGCAAGCCATCGTGGCCAACGCCACAGGCATGAAGGTCTCCCAGCGGGGCATGATTGGCCTAGACTTTCGGGGCCACATTGACGAACTCACCCAGGTGTACGACGTCGAATCTCTGAAAACCTGGGGCGGCATTGTGGACTACGTGGTGGGAGCCCAGCCCTCGCCGGGGGTCTACGTCATCGGCCTGATGGAAGACCCCAAGCAGCAGCACTACCTGCGCTACTACAAAAAAGGCGACGGGCCGCTCTACTCCTTCTACACGCCCTACCACCTGTGCCATTTGGAAGTGCCGCTCTCGGTGGCGCGGGTGGTGCTGTGCAACGATGTGGTGCTAGCACCCATTGCAGGGCCGATGGTGGATGTGATTACCCTCGCCAAGACCGATCTGAAGGCCGGAGAAACCCTAGACGGCATCGGCTACTACAAAACCTACGGCCAGTGCGAAAATGCTGACGTGGTGCAGACCCAGCGCCTATTGCCCATGGGCCTAGCTGAGGGCTGTCGCCTGAAGCGGGATATCCCCAGGGATCAGGCCATCACCTACGACGACGTGATTTTGCCGGAAGGACGGCTGTGCGATAAGCTCCGGGCCGAACAGGATGCCCGCTTTGCCCCCGCCAAAGTCCTGGTTGAGGCGTAGGGCACAAAAACCGCGCCCCTACAGCATTAGATTGGTGTAGGGGTGAGGTCTTCTGGCCCTTCAATAGCTATGGGTTCTGGCAAGTTTTGTCAGTCAACCAGGGGTTTCAGTCTTGGGCCATAAACCTTAAACCTTTCCGGGCCTAAACCCTTTCGGAACCTAGCGCCCTTACAGTAGCAGATAGGCATTATAGATATAACAAACCTATCCCTTCTGCCCCTGTTCCGGAGTCGCGCTATGACTATTCCTCCCTTTTGCCCCACGGTTGATGTTGAAGATGATCGCACAGGGTTGAGCGTAGAAACCCTGCGCCGCGCCTTTGCCGATAACCTGTACTACATCCAGGGCAAGTGGCCGGAGGTGGCCAGCATCAATGATTTCTACCTGGCCCTGGCCTACACGGTACGGGATCGGATGATGCAGCGTTGGCTGAACACCAGCCGCAACTACCTGCGTCCGGAGGTGCGGATTGTCACCTACCTATCGGCGGAATTTCTGCTGGGGCCGCACCTGGGACGGAACCTGATTAACCTTGGCATTGAAGCCCCCGTGAAGCAGGCGGTGCAGGAATCGGGGCTGGATTTTGACGCCATCGCGGCCCAGGAAGAGGAGCCCGGTTTGGGCAACGGTGGTCTGGGGCGATTGGCCGCTTGCTATATGGAGTCCATGGCCAGTTTGCAGATTCCCGCCATTGGCTACGGCATTCGCTACGAGTTCGGCATTTTTGACCAGCAAATCCGCGACGGCTGGCAGGTGGAAAGCACCGACAAATGGCTGCAATACGGCAACCCCTGGGAAATCGCCCACCCCGAATCCGCCGTGACCGTGGGCTTTGGCGGGCATACCGAGGGCTATGTGGATTCCGATGGCCGCTTCCGCAAGCGCTGGCTTCCGGCCAAGCAGGTGAAGGGCATCCCCTACGACACGCCCATCCCTGGCTATCGGGTCAACACCGTCAACACCCTGCGGCTGTGGAAGGCGGAGGCGGTGGAATCCTTTGATTTCCAGTCCTTCAACGTGGGCAACTACTACGGGGCCGTCAACAGCAAGGTGACATCGGAAAATATTTCCAAGGTGCTCTATCCCAACGACGAGCAGATCGAAGGCAAGCAATTGCGCCTAGAGCAGCAGTTTTTCTTCGTCTCCTGCGCTCTGCAAGACATGATCCGCATTCACCTGGGGTCGGGCCGCAAGCTCAGCACCTTCCACGAAAAATTTACCGCCCAGCTCAACGACACCCACCCGGCGGTGGGCGTGGCGGAACTGATGCGCCTGTTGGTGGATGACCACGGCATGGGCTGGGAGGAAGCCTGGAACGTCACCCGCCGCACCTTTGCCTACACCAACCACACCCTGCTGCCCGAAGCCCTGGAAAAATGGTCGATTTACCTGTTTGGCAGCATGTTGCCCCGCCATTTGGAAATCATCTACGAAATCAACCAGCACTTTATGGATCAGGTGCGGATTCAGTACCTCAACGATCCGGCCAAGCTGGCAAGCCTGTCGTTGATTGACGAATCGGGCCATCGCTATGTACGGATGGCGAACCTAGCCAGCCTCGGCAGCTACGCCATCAACGGCGTGGCGGCGCTGCACACAGAACTGGTAAAACAGACCATCCTCAAGGACTTCCACGAACTCTTCCCCGGCAAAATCCACAACGTCACCAATGGCGTCACGCCCCGCCGCTGGATTGCCCTGGCCAACCCCCGCCTCGCCGCCCTCTATACCGAAAAAGTGGGTGAGGGCTGGCTGCAAGATATGGAGCAACTGCGCCAGATCGAAGGCTACGCCGACGATGCCGGATTCCGGCAATACTGGCGGCAGATCAAGCACGCCATCAAGCAGGATCTCGCCGCCTACATCGGCCAGCACACGGGCATCACCGTCAACCCCGACTCGATGTTTGATGTGCAGGTGAAGCGCATCCACGAGTACAAACGCCAGCACCTCAACGTCCTTCACATCATCACCCTCTACGAACGCCTGAAGCAAAATCCCAACCTAGAGATTACGCCGCGCACCTTTATCTTTGGCGGCAAGGCGGCTCCGGGCTACTTCATGGCCAAACTGATGATCAAATTCATCACCGCCGTGGGGGATGTAATTAACAACGACCCCACCATTGGAGATCGGCTCAAGGTGGTGTTCCTGCCCGACTACAACGTCACCTTTGGCCAGCGGGTCTACCCCGCAGCGGATTTGTCCGAGCAAATATCCACCGCCGGAAAAGAAGCCTCCGGCACCGGGAACATGAAGTTCTCCATGAACGGAGCCCTCACCATCGGTACCTTAGACGGGGCCAACGTGGAAATTCGCGAACTGGTAGGTGACGAAAATTTCTTCCTCTTCGGCCTCACCGCCGATCAAGTCCATGACCTCAAGACCAGCGGCCACTATAACCCCTGGGACTACTATCACGGCAACCCTCGGCTGAAGCAAACCATCGACCTGATCAACTCCGGCTTCTTTGCCAAGGGCGATGGGGGCCTGTTCAAACCCCTCACCGACAACCTGCTCTACGGCGACCCCTACCTGCTCTTGGCGGACTACCAGAGCTACATCGACGCCCAGGATCGCGCCGATGCCGTCTACCAAGATCCCGAAACCTGGTCACGCATGTCTATTATCAACGCCGTGCGCATGGGCAAATTCTCCAGCGACCGATCCATCCGCGACTACTGCCGCAAAATCTGGCAGGTTGAGCCCGTACCCATCGAACTCAAAGAGTACGTCCAATCCCAAGCCGGATTTAAGGTGTAGCCCGCACAACTACGTTCCACCGATCTCGCGCCCCTCCACCCGGCCTTGTCTATGAAAATCCTGGTGCTCAACGCAGGCTCTAGCAGCCACAAAAGCTGCCTGTTCGACCTCACCCAGGTCTCCGACCCCAGCCTCGCCCCCACTCCCATCTGGCGGGCCACACTGGATTGGACCCACGCCGAGGGTCAGGTGGAACTTTCCGCCGAAACCGCCACTGGAACCACCCTCAAACAGTCGCTACCCATCACCGACAAAGCCGAGGGCATCGCCGCCATGATGAAAACCTTGGTCGAGGGCGAAACCCAAGTCCTAGATAGCCTCAGCGACATCGATGGCGTGGGGCATCGGGTCGTCCACGGTGGGCGAGATTACGTCGATAGTGTGCGAATTGATGACGACGTAAAGGCGGCGATTCAATGGCTGATTCCCCTCGCCCCCGCCCACAACCCCGCCAATTTGCAGGGCATCCACGCCATCGAAGCTATCCTAGGCGACATTCCCCAAGTGGCCGTCTTCGACACCGCCTTCCATGCCCGAATGCCCGCCGCCGCCGCCACCTACCCCGGCCCCTACGCCTGGTTAGATCAAGGCATCCAGCGCTACGGCTTCCACGGCACCAGCCACCGCTACGTTTCCCAGCGGGCCGCCAATATGTTAGGCCGAGACCTCACCGAGTTAAAGCTAATCACCTGTCACCTCGGCAACGGCTGCTCCCTCGCCGCAGTGCAAAACGGCCACAGCATCGACACCACCATGGGCTTCACCCCCCTGGATGGGCTGATGATGGGCAGTCGCTCCGGCAGCGTGGATCCCGGCATTCTGATTCACCTAATTCGCCAAGAGGGCTACAGCGGCGACGCCCTAGATAAGCTACTCAACAAAGAATCCGGCCTCAAGGGGATTTCCGGCGTCTCCAACGACCTGCGCTTGGTGATTGAAGCCATGGAACAGGGCAACGACCGGGCCAAACTTGCCGTCGATATGTTCCTCCACCGCCTGCGCCGGGAAATCGGCTCCATGCTGGCCAGCCTGGGCGGGTTAGATGCCCTCGCCTTTACCGCTGGCATCGGCGAAAACAGCGCCCTCGTGTGGCAAAATGCCTGCGAACCCTTCGCCTTTTTGGGCCTCAACCTTCAGGCAAACCCCAGCCGATCCGCCGCCGATCAAGACATCGCTGCCCCAGATTCCACCGTCCGCGTCCTGGTCATCCACACCCAAGAAGAATGGGCCATTGCCCAAGCCTGCCTCACGTTGATTGAAGCCTAACCTTTAATGAATGTTTCCTTCTAATCGACAACGGGCTTAAGTAGAATGGCCAAATTAAAATTAAGTTTGGCTCCGGGTTTCGACTGCGCTCAACCCTCCTGTTGCCTTGTACGTGGGCATTGAGCGAAGTCGAAATGCGCTTTACCCATAATTGTGACCCCTTACTTATTAAACTGCCAGTCCTCTAGAATAGGCTAATAGAATCACGTTGAAAGATTTCTGAAAAGAATTTTATGAAAAACGAAGCATGATTAAGATCCATATTGACTTGGTGAGACTTGGCAATGTTTAGCGGTGTTGCTGAAGTCATGTATTTCGTTTCTGACCCCAAATTAGCAGCAGAGTGGTATTCACGTTTTTTTGACATTGAAATTACCGTTTTAGCTAATCCAGATTACTTCTTTGTCAAAGTAGGTGAACAGGAAGTTTGGTTCCATCAGGCGGATGACAAAGTCCCGTCAGGTGTAGCCGGACACGTTGCCTATTGGCAAGTTGATGATTTTGATGCCGTTTTAGAACGAGCCATAACACTGGGGGCTGTTCTCTATCGAGGCCCATTGGATCGAAAGGACGGCAGTTATATGTGCCAAGTGAAGGATCCTTTCGGCAATTTGATTGGCTTCATTGGCCCATCAGTGAAGATGATGAGCGAAAACTCTAATCTGGACAACTAAGTTGATCTAAGTTTAAGGAAGATTTGGCTATTTGGGACAGCCACGGCAGGACAGACAATGCCACCGCAGGAAGAATGCAAAATCAACCCACACGGCTCGACTGAACTGTCTTAGTCCTAAGTAGAATTCAGCTGGGGCTGACCACGATGAATTAAACCTAGTGGTCAGTGACCACCCTACTTATGCTGTGCGGTAAGAATAGTGCTTTAGCCGAATAGCATCCCGCGATTGGTCAAGCAGCCGTTTGGGTGCAGGAGTTCATGTGCTCATAGGTAAACCCGTACTATATTCATGAGGTGTTTGACGAGGTCTTGCGAGATATTGAGGCAGTTCAAGAAGCAGTGCCAGAGCAGGTTCTCTAGCTAAGATCACGCTTCTACAGCTCCAGGTGGCTGGTGGTATGTTCGGCGATAGGAAGAGCTTAAGCCTTAGGGCGATCAGTAGGTAGGCAGTCCCAGTCGTCAAAGCCTTAAAATTAAGAAAATCAGTGCTTGAAGGTAACTCGATGAAAATTACCCTGAACCTACCGGACATCCTCAATCAAGCCGAAACCTTTAACCAGAGTGACTGGCTCCGGGAAATTGCTATTGCGCTGTTTCAACAGGAACGGATTTCTCTTAGCCGCGCCAGCAAGATTGCCGGGATGGAAGTTATGGACTTTCAAAAGCTGCTGGCAGATCGCGACATTTGTGTTCACTACGATGTAGAGGACTTGGAGCAAGATGTTCAGCATCTGCGTGATCGTGGCTGGCTATGATCGTTGTCAGCGATACCTCTGCCCTCTCCAACCTTGCAATTGTCGATCATCTCTGGTTGCTAGAAACCATTTACCAAAACGTGTTGATTCCTGATGTCGTTGCTACCGAACTTTCAGCTGCCAGCAATCCTACTATTTCAGCTATTCTCAAGTTGGGTTGGATTCAAACCCAATCACTCGCCAACATCAAACTTGCTGATCAACTACAACAAGAACGGGGATTTGATGCCGGAGAAGCAAATGCGATTGCGTTGGCATTTGAGCTACAAGCCGATGATTTGCTTATTGATGAGCGATTGGGACGACAAGAAGCTATCCGGCTTGGGCTATCTATCATCGGCATTCTGGGTATTCTGCTTGTGGCCAAACAAAGAAGTCTCATTCCTCAAGTTCAACCCGTTATGGATGCCTTGATCAACCAGGCTGGTTTTCGTGTCAGTCCTCAACTATATCAGCGTATCTTAATCCTTGCTCAAGAGCCTGAGTAAGGATAATCCGAGATAGTCTGTAGAGAAAGCAAGCGAACACGGCGTGACAGCGGGCTTTTTCAGGAATAACGCAAAACTGCCCAATAAGGCTCGCCTAAACCAGGCTAGTTGTAATGAAGATTGGGCTGGCTAGGATAGCTTAAATTGGACGATGGACATTGCCCACCCTACTTATCTGACCTGCTCATACACTTGGCATGAGTAAGGGCGACTCTCCGTTATGGGCGAGTTGTAGGCGATAGAGGGTGGCGTAGTGGCCTTGGCGGTGGAGGAGGTCGGTGTGGCTGCCCTGTTCTAGGATGGTGCCGCGTTCCATGTAGATGATGTGGTCGGCCTGGGCGGCGAGGGTGAGGTCGTGGGTGATGGTGAGGGTGGTGCAGCCTTGGCCGACCCGTTGTAGGGCTTCGATGACGGTGCGTTCGTTATCTTTATCGAGTCCGGTGGTGGGTTCGTCGAGGAGCAGGATGGGGGATTGGCGCACGGCGGCGCGGGCGATGGCGAGGCGTTGGCGTTGGCCACCGGAGAGGGTGACGCCGCGTTCTCCGACGGGGGTGTCGTAGCCTTGGGGCAGGCGTTCGATGAATTCGTGGGCGTTGGCGAGTTGGGCGGCGTGGCGAATTTCGGCGGCGGTGGCTTGGGGGTTGCCGTAGGCGATATTGTCGGCGATGGTGGCGGCGAAGAGTAGGCTATCTTGCAGCACCACGCTGATTTGGGCGCGTAGGGAGTCTTGGGTGTAGTCGCGGATGTCGGTGCCGTCGATGCAGATTTGGCCTTGGTCGGGGTCGTAAAGGCGCAAAATGAGGCTGGCGAGGGTGGATTTGCCGCTGCCCGATGGCCCCACAATGGCCACCTGTTGCCCCGCCGCAACTTGAAGGGAAATATCTTTGAGGATGGGCTGTTCGGGGTCGTAGGCAAAGGAAACGTGGCGCAGTTCGATGTGCCCGTGGAAGGGGGGCGCGGCGACGGCGTGGGGGGCATCCACAATGTCGGGGGTTTCGTCGAGCAGGTTCAAAATGCGTTCCCCCGCTGCCGAGGCTTTGGCCAAGCGGGCGGTATATTTGGCGAAGTCGCGCACGGGGCGAAAGGCGTTTTTGAGGTAGGCCAAAAAGACCAGCAAATCCCCTGGGGTTAGGGCTCCGTGGGTGACGAGGTGCGCCCCCCGGCCCAGCACCAAGGCGGTGGCGACGGCGATGATTAGGTCTACGGAACGCTCTAGTTTAGCCGCCAGTCGTTTGGACTTGACGCCATCCTTAAGAGTCTTTTGGCTTTGGCGGGTGAACACCTGGGCAAACGCGGGTTCCAAAGATAGCGCCTTCACCACCTTAATCGCCGCCATGGATTCCGCTGCCGCCGAGGCCATGGAACCCTCCCGCCGCCGCTGTTGCCGCGACACTTCCCGAATCCGGTGGCTGAGCCGCACCGTGGTCAACGAAAACAGCGGAATTGTGGCCAGGGCCAGCAGGGTGAGCTCCAAATGCAGCCACAGCATCAGCCCCACCATGCCCAGCAAAATCATCGTATTGCCCAGCATCGGCAGCAGCGCCGTGACGACAACTTCTTTGAGGATGCCCACATCGCTAATCACCCGCAGGGTCAGTTCGCCACTGCGGGCCTGGTTGTGAAACCGCAACGACAACCGCTGCAAATGGCGATACAAATCATCCCGCACCTGGGTGAGCACACGGCTACCCACCAGGGCAAACCCCACCGTACTAAAGTATTCCCCCATGGCCCGCACCGCCACAATGGCCACCAACCCTGCCGCCGAGAGCCACAGCACCCAGGTCGTCGAAAGCTCTCCGAAGGGCGTGGTGATGAGGTGGGGCGTAGAGGTCGCGCCGCCCACGGGAATCACATGGTCGAAGATCACCTTCATGGGCCAAGGTTCCAGCAACCGCAGCGCTACTTGGGCCACCAGAGCTACGAGGGCCATCGTCGCTAGGCCGCGTTCTTGACGAATGTAGGGCCAAAACCGCCGCACCATGTCGGCAAGGCTGGGCACCATGTCTTTGAGGTGAGTGGGTCGGGACATAGGGAATGGGGAGTGGGGTTAGGAAATGGGTTGTGTTGTGGATGGGTTGGCCCTCACCCTAAATCCCTCTCCCAAGGTGGGAGAGGGACTTTGAAGGGAACTTCCGGCTCCCCTCTCCTCCCTGGGAGAGGGGCTGGGGGTGAGGGCCAACGGGGGCTTTGCCATCGGCTAATTCGCTGTGACGATTGCCGATCACCGCACTCCCAAAAGCCACGTTCAAAATGCGTTCGACCACCTGCAACCAGGTGTGATGGCTGGCGATTTGCTGCTGGGCTTGTTGGCCCAGGTGTTGACGCAAAGTCGGGTTTTGCTGCAACTGCAATAGCACCTGAACTAGAGCATCCTCATCCCCCGGTGGCACGAGCAGTCCGGTGGTGCCGGGGGTGATGACCTGGCGCAGTTGGCCGATGTCGCTGGCGATAACGGCCAACCCAGCGGCCATGTATTCGTAAACCTTGAGGGGCGAAAAGTAGAACTGCTCCAGTTTGGGATAGGGAGCTACGGCTACATCCATCCGGGTCAGCCAGTGGGGGATTTGCGATGGTTCTACGGCCCCTACCCAGTCCACCGCTGTATCCAGGCCGTACTGTTCCATCTCGGCGGCGCAGTCTAACCGGGCGGGGCCCTCGCCGACCATCAGCAACCGCGCCTGGGGGCAATGGTCATGCAACTGCCGAAATGCTGCCATCAGCGTGGGCAGGCCATGCCAGGTTTTCATCGTTCCCACAAAGCCAATGGTAAAGGTGGGGACAGAGGAAGCCGGGGATGCGGGGACGGGGGGACAGGGGGACGTCTCCGTCTGGATGGGGTTGTCTTGTGCGATGGCAGGTTGGGAGTGGTCTGCAAATCGCGCCACGTTGACCCCGTTGGGAATGACGTGAACGCGGTTCTTGGTTTCGGCAAACGTTGCCAAATAGTCGGCTACGCCTTGGGAGACGGCCACCAGCACAGCCGCCGCCGCAAATACTCGACGGGCCACCCATTGGGCCTTTTGGGGATAGACCAACTGACGATAGCGGGCCTGTTCTTCAATCAGCGGGGCATTCACTTCCAGGACGGTGGGAAGGGCGCGATCCCGTCCGTACTCCATCGCCGCAAAGCTCCAGAGGGAATAGCGTTCATACACCAGGTCGAAGGGGCCAGTGGTTTCGAGGGCAAAGCGCAGGTTGAGGTTGAGGTTGAGTTCGGCCTGTTCTCGCTGGGCGCGGTCTTGCTTGGGGATGGCAGGGAGGCGATGCACGGGCACATTGGCCAAGTCGGCGGGTGGGTCTCCCCCCAACCGGGCGGCGATCAGGGTGACGTGATGGCCTTGTTGGAGCAGGGCGCGAATCACCTCTTGAACATGGATAGAGCAACCCTTACGGCCAAAGACGGGCACGCCATAGTCGGCACAAACGTAGGCGATCTGCATTAGCGCACCTCCTGGAGGGTGGAGTTGGGTTCCGTAGTGTTCGAGCTTCCCGACACCTGGGATGAGGCATGATTGAGAGAATCCGCTTTTACAGCGGCAGGCGACTGGGAACGGGGCGTTTTTCCGCCGACTTGGCGAAAGACCCGGCGTAATTGAGCGGCGTTGGTGTGGATGTCGAAGTTAGCCTCAATTTGCTGGCGAGCTTGGGTGGCAAGGGAAACCCGCAGGTGGGCATCCCGCAGCAGTCGTTCTAGGGCCAGGGCGAGGGCGACGGGATCTCGCTGGGGCACTTGCAGCCCTGTCACCTCATGCTGCAACACTTCGGGAATGCCCGTCACGTCCGTAGAAACGCAGGGCGTACCCAGGGCCATAGCCTCCAGCAATACCGTGGGCAGGCCGTCGCGGTTGCCATCGCTGCCGACCACGCAGGGGGCCGCAAACACTGCTGCCTCCTGCACCCACCGCTTGATTTCACGTTGGGGCTGGGGGCCAACCAGCGAAACCCAGGGCTGAAGATTCGCTGCCTCAATCTGGGCCTGAAGCTCAGCCGCGAGTTCCCCAGTGCCCACAAGGTTGCAGCGAAACTCCACCTGGCGCTGCACCAGCAACCCGCAGGCTTTAATCAAATCGCCAAAGCCCTTTTTCTCCACCAAGCGGCCCACGGCGAGGATCTGGGGCGGACGCTGGCGCGGCTCTGCGTAGGCAAACTGCTCCAAATCCAGACCGTTGTAAATGCGCTGCACCGAGGCGGCAGATTCACCATACTGCTGGCGCAAATACTGCATGTTGTAATCGCTCACCGTTACCACCGCTGCGGCATCGTTGAGCTTGCGGCGCAGGTCGTCGGGCTGCACAGTTTCGTGGAAAATGTCCTTGGCGTGGGCGGTGAAGGTGTAGGGAATATCCGTGAAATGGCTGGCCAAGCGGGCCACCGTCGTTGCCGAGGTGCCAAAGTGGGCGTGGAAATGGGTGATGCCCTGGGCCACCGCCTCACAGGCCAATAGCGCCGCCTGATACACCTCTTGGACAGGCTCCCCCGCCGCCATGGCCAGCCGCGACCAAAACTGGGGCAACATATCCGCCGCCGCCTGGAGCGCTTGCCAGAAGTTGGTGCGACGGCCTGCCCCTGATGGCAAATACCGCACTGGAGCCTTCACTCGGCTGATGATGTCTTGAAAATGGGTGTCCATTGGTGGACGTAGGGCAAAGATTTTAATCTCCAACCCCGTCGCTTCATGGGCCAAAATTTCCGACACCACAAAGGTTTCGGAATAGCGGGGATAGCGTTTGAGGACGTAGGCGATGGACATAGGACTGGGGGGAATAAAGGGAGTTGGAATCGGGAATCGGGAGTTGGGAGTTGGGAACAGGGAATGAGAAGTTGGGGAAAACGGTAAGGATAGAATGCCGCTACTCAATTCAGAAGTGTCCTGACGGGACAAGATATTTTCCGTATTAAGAGATTGGCAAAGAGGTTAGCAACAACGATGATTGACCTGGCTTTTAGAAATCATTGAGATTTGGCAAGACACAAATCGGATTGAGTTCTTTAGACTAGACTAAGCATCGTTTAGGAAGCGTAGATATGCGGCGGGCTAAGGCGGTTGGATTCGGTTTATTGGGGGCCTATTTGCTGAGCTATGCCTACGCTAGGGTGTTTGTGTTTCATGCGGTAGAACAATACACAGGAGCCGAGGGCAAAAGCGGGCCAAGGAAAGACTACATTACTAAACGAGATCGGCCCGCTGGGGAAGGCTGGGAATACCAGGTCTTTTTGCCCACTATCAAGGTCGAAGAAGGGATTACAAATTACCTTCATAATCGGTAGTTTTTTTAACCCATGCTGCCATTTCCCTACACCGCTTTTAAGGGATAGTGGGACGACCGATCCTGCTCTGCACGCGCCATAAGCTGATTGATGTACTGCGGGATTCGCTTCAGGCCATTGAGGTCAATGCAATGACGGGCGATGGGCCGCTGCGAGGGGCGTTGATGGGTTACGGTATTCAACCAGGTTGTAATGGCGGGGGCGCTGAGGTTGTCTGGTGCCAGCACGTCTACTAGCCCTAAATGGTGCAGCCGTTGGGCGCGAATCCACTGCTCGCGGCGGGGTTGGGTGCGGGGCACAATCAGCGCTGGAGTGCCCAAGGCCAGGATTTCGCAGGTGGTGTTATAGCCGCCCATGGACACCACGGCACTGGCCTGGGCCAGCAGTTGGGTCGGTTCTGGGTGAGACTCTAGCACCGTCAAATTCGTGCGCTGGGCGGCGAGGTGGTGCAGGGCTTGGCGATGGGCCTGGGGCATCAGTGGGCCAGTAATTAGAATGCCTTGCCAACCAGGGGGAAACGCCGACTGGGCAAAGGCTTTGGCCAAAGCTACTCCGTCCTGTCCACCGCCCACCATGGCCAACGCAAAGGGAGGCTTGGGGACGGGGGAGGGGGAGGCCGCCGCCACATCGAGACGCGCCTGGGCATCTAAATAGCCGACGTAGCGGATTTTGGCGGCAATATCGGCGGGAAAACGGTAGGTGGCTTCCAGGTTGTAGACGGTAGGATCGCCGTAGACCCAAATGCCGTCAAAATAGCGACGAATGGCGGGAATATTCTTGGCCTGTCGCCACTGGCGGCGCACGGTTTGGGGGGCATCCAAAATATCGCGCAGGCCCAAAATGCAGCGGGTGGGGCGGCGGCGCAGCAGTTCTAGGGCCAAATCTAGCTCCTGCATGGCCCCCCGTGGCACGTTATCCACAATAAACACATCGGGCTTAAACGCCTTCAGTGCGGCGCGAATGGTCTTGGCCCGCAGCAAGCGCAAATCTTCCACCGACAGCCCCAGGCGGCGCGACTGATACTCGCCCTCGGCGGTCTTTTGCCAAGCGGGTAGGGTGAGGTAATCAATGCCGTCGGGCAGGTTGCCGTCGCTGGCTTCGGCCATGCCAGAAATGAGCAGCACCGAGCTATGGGGCAACGCTTGACGCAGGGCTTGGGCAATCAGCAAGTTGCGCCGTTTGTGCCCCAAACCCATGGTGTCGTGGGAATAGAGGGCAATCCGCAGATGCTTGGAGGCTGGAGGAGAACAGTCACCATTGTAGAGAACTGCTGGGGGCTGGAGGGTACTGGAATCGGTCATCGTTCATTTACTCCTGGGGGGCGAACCAAGGATGATGCAAGCATGTCGTAACAACCATGATTACCCCTTCTAGACCAGAGCCCTCAGTCTCCGTTCCGTTTCTAAGAAAACTCTTAATTCAGAACATCGCCTCAGACGTCTCAAGATTCGCTAACCCCGTAGGCGATAGCCTATCCCTCGCACAGTTTCGATGGCTCGACGGCCTAGCTTTTTGCGGAGATAGCCCACATATACATCGACTACATTGGAGGCTGTGTCATAGTCATAACCCCAGACTTCCTGTAACAATTCCATTCGTTCTACCACCTCCCCCGACCGCCGCATCAGCAGCTCCAGCAAAATAAATTCGCGGGTAGATAACTCAATAATTCGATTTGCCTGCTGAACCTGGCGCTGGTGTAAATCTAGTGTGATATTGCCTACTTGAAGCGTCATCTGAGGGGATTCCCGATCCTGGCATCGCTTGCGCAATTGCACCTGAATACGAGCTATGAGTTCTTCTAAATGGAAGGGTTTGGTTAAATAATCATCAGCCCCGCCTGTGAGTCCCTGTATCTTGTGGGGTAAGTCGTCGTACACCGTCAGCAAAATAATTGGCAGTGTTTCACCCCATTCCCGAATCGCCTTCAGTACCGACAATCCATTCTGATCGGGCAAGTCTAAGTCGAGCAGTATCAAATCAAAATCTCCCCCTTGGGTGAGGTGAATCGCACTCTGTCCTTGATCTACCACCACGGTTTCAAAGCCTCGGTTGACCAGTCCTTTGCTTAATACTGAAGCAATGCGTGGCTCATCTTCAACAATCAAAATTTTGGGCATAGGGCACACCATAACCTGGCCAAGAGAAGTAACGGTTTTTGAGTGATTGATTAATGGGAATAGACTGGCACCGCTGGCCGATCTTGGGGGGGTTCTAGCGGCAAGATAAGGATAAAACAACTACCCTGCAAAGACGTACTTGAAAGCCTGATTTGTCCGCCATGCGCTTCGGCAATGGCTTGAACGATGGAGAGCCCCAACCCAGATCCTTCGCTTCGTTCTCGAGCCCCGGTGCCTCGGGCAAAACGCTGGAAAATGTGACTTTGATCCACAGGGTTAATGCCAACCCCCGTATCTCTAACCCAGAAATGAATTTGATGCTTGACTAACTTTGCCCCTAGCTCAATGGTGTCATTGGGCTGCGTGTGATCAATGGCATTTTGAATCAGGTTCATCATCGCCTGGGTGAGTCGATCTCGATCTGCCACTATCTGTACAGCAGGGGCCTGGGCTAGCGTCCACTGCCGTGCCGCCATAACCCCAACCTTGCTATAAATAGCCTGCAAAAACTGATCGACAGGTACTATGGTGAGAGCTAAGAAGTCTCGCCGCTCTGCGGTGGCTAACAGAAGCAAATCCTTAACTAAACGACTCATTCGTTGCAGCTCATCCTGCATCAGAACTACAGCCTCAGCTTGATCTTCGGGGTGCTGACTCAGTAATTCTAGATGCCCTTGAATAATGGTAATGGGTGTTTGTAGCTCGTGGCTGGCATCGTTCAAAAAGTTGCGCTGGCTAGCAAAGGAGGCTTGTAGACGGGCCAGCATGGCATTAAAGGTTTCTGTTAATTCAGCAATTTCTACTGTTCCCCGCACCGGAATACGCCGTTGAAGTTGATCATCAGTAGCGGTCATAGACCGTGCCGTTTGGGTCAGATCATGCAGGGGGGCAAGAATGCGTCCGGTGGCAACCCAAACTAGCACTAGAGCCACCAGGGTACTGATGCCAAATACCTGTGCCTCTAGCCAAACTAATCGATTGAGGTCTCGCTGTTGATTTGTAAGCGACTGCATCACCACAAAGACCCCGTGATCTGGCCCCTCAGTGGGTAATGGATAGGCTAAATAAACCCAAGTGTCTTGACCTAGATGAAGCTGGCCTTGTTGGCGTTGATTTAAGCCTTGCCATTGCGTGACAATCTGCGCCTGCTGATCTGTAGGAATGGGCAGCGGTGCTGGGCTGGTGGCGTGCTGTTCACCATTGATGAGGGTAATAAAAACCTCGTCATTGTCAGGAATATTGCGCGACAGAAATACCTTAAAAATAGCTTTTACATCCCCATCGAAGGGTTGGCCTGTTAACGGATTACGACCATCTATCAGGCGCTTGATCTCAGAAATTTCCTGCTCTAGGGCGCTGCTGATACGTTGGTCGAGCTGAAACCGCAAAAGCTGCCGGGTAGTTAGGGTAGAACCCACTACCGCTGTCGTCACCAGTACCGTAACCCACACCAAAATCCGGGTCTGGGCACGACCCCAAACCGCAGATATCCAAGCCAAGGGTGAGGGCACCAAATCTACTCCAATCGCCGAAATCGGCCTAGGTGTTCTTCCCCCTGACGGGTGGGAATGGAATTAGCCACGGGATGTAGACTATCCACCGCAAAGTAGGGTGAAAAGGTGGCCTGAAGCTCGTCAGGAGAAACCCCAAAAGGAGGCCCACCCCCTCGGCTATGGGTAAAGAAAATCGCCAGTAACTCTCCTCCCGGCACTAATAATTTGGCGGCTAATTGAGCATAGGCTGGACGCAAACTGGGGGCAATGGCGCAGAAGCAGGTGTGCTCCACTATATAGTCAAACTGCCCGGCCCACTCTGGCACCAGGTCAAAAATATCCCGCTCCAACAGGGTGATGGCGAGGTTGGCATCGGTGGCCTGTTCGGCCATGGCCCGAATGGCGGAAGGGGCAAAATCCACCGCCGTGACGCTAAAGCCATGATGAGCCAACAGCAGCGCATCGTGGCCCCGCCCTGCCCCCAGCACCATCGCCCGACCGGGAATCGGAGCTTGGTCAGACGCCAGTAATGCCTGGAGTCCGGGGGCGGCTTGGCCCAAGTCCCAGCGGGTGCTGCCTTCCTGGTAGCGGCGTTCCCAATCGGCAGCGGTGAGGGAAGGATCAGGGGTAGTGGTCACAGACAGCTCCAACATCGTGAACGGGATAGCCCAAAAAATAGGCTGAGTTTCACAATCGCCCCAGCCTATAGTCATGCATCATTTTAACGATAAAGTGAAGAGAGGCTTCAGGCTGCTAAAGCTAGCTCGATAAAGAGGCGAGTTATCTTAGTCGCACGCCTTAGTAGCAGGGCGTTAGCTTTCTGGCATCAACCCATCCCACGGGTTGTGGGAAATGCTGTGCTCCAAGAGGTCTAAAATTGGCCTGGGTATCCTCATTCTCAAACCAAGCTTCATTAAAGGTGTAGACCTGCACAGCCGTAGTCCCATCAAACTTCCGAAAAACCCCCGTTAAGAAGACATATGTTCCACCTGGAAAGGTGCCAATTTGGTTTGCAGGTTTGGCATACAGCTCAGTGTTATCAAAAACTTCAGCTTGGGTTGCCTCAATTACCATTCGACAGCCGCGAATATCGCCCTGAACTTCCCATAGGTCTTGGAATGAAGGGGGATAGGATTGGGCTAGCGTCATGGCAGTTGGCACAGCGACCGCAGATAGAATTAAACCAGATAGAAAACCTCGGAACCATGGGAAAGCGCGAGTGTTGGTCATATTAACCTCACAGTTGTGAAAGGTGTTTACGTGCAACACACAATGAACCCTGAAATGCTTAGCATCCTGGATCATCGTGATGTTATTAGGTCGCCATAGGTTGATCTAGCTAAAGCTAAATGCTTGAGCTAGACGAAATAGCGACAAACGACAAACAACAACAGAAGGATTGACCGACCAAGAAGGGAGCAACAAGAATCTAGGTCTCGCACCGGACGGAGATGATGTTGCCCTCATTCGACGGATTCTAATCAGAAGGTTTATTTCTTAGGAATACGTCGTTTATGACTTAGCGGATAGACTCGTAGTTCAAGCGATCTGCTCTTGTTGCGAGAGCATCATTTTTTATTCTAGAGTCTTATTCATTTCTATCCGAAAAAGGCTATTAAGGTGTTTTTTTGAAGCAAAAGGTAACGAAACTAAGGGCTAAAAAATTGGAGTATGGTTGAAGTCAGTTCTTTAGTGCTGGAGCAATGCCTGCACAATAGGAAACATTGGCGATAGAGGGTGCAGTGATGGAGTATATTTTGGCCCAGGTGGGGGTGGCGGTGTTTGCGATTTCGGGGGTGTTGTCGGCGGCGCGGCAGCGGTTGGATATTTTTAGTGTGGTGGTGGTGGGGCTGCTAACGGCCATTGGCGGCGGCACCCTGCGGGACGTAATTTTGGACGTGCCTGTCTTTTGGCTGCTGGATCTCACCGCCTTTTGGGTGGCGTTGGGGGCGTCCTTTGCCACGTTCCTCGGCTTTCGTTTTATCCTCAAACTGCCGCCTCGGCTGCTGTCCTATTTGGATGCCATGGGGGTAGCGCTGTTTTCGGTGCAGGCCATTGATAAGACTCTGTCCTTGGAACATCCGGCGGCGGTGGCGGTGGTGATGGGTCTGATTACCAGCATTGCCGGAGGGATTTTGCGAGATGTTGTCACCCATCGGCCTACGATGCTGCTGTCGAGGGAGCTCTATGCCACCCCGATTGTGTTTGGCGGTATCCTCTACGTGCTGCTGCTGAAAACCTTGCCTGCTCCCCTGGGTCGGCTTGTGGCGATGGGGCTAATTTTTGGTATTCGGGCGGTGGCCATTCGCTGGCAGTTATTTCTGCCCCTGCGCCTCACCCTCAAGGTAGATCCCCACCATTTTGATGACACGCCCGACCCCTAGGAGCTTGTCTTGATCCGCTCGTTGCCCCATCGTTGTCCTCAGTCCAGCCCTCTCCGCCCACCTTAATTTCGATTCTCTGTCTATGGCGATTTCCCTCATGCAAGACTCTGCCCTCGCGGCCCTCGCTCCGGCGCTGGAGGGTGCCACCATCGCGCCTCACCTTGCGAATATGGTGGGCCAACCGCTGACCCTGCAAGACATTCGGGTGCTGCGCCACAAACCTGGGCGTCGGGCGCTGATAGCCTATGATGTATCCCTGGCTGATGGCAAAACCCTGACCCTGCTGGGCAAGGGCCGCTCCCGTGGGGCCGATCATCGCACCTACCAGCTCCAGCAGCAGCTTTGGCACCAGAGTTTTGACGATGGCAGTGCCGATGGTCTTTCGGTGCCGCAGCCCCTCGGCATTTTGCCGGATTTTCACCTGTGGTTTCAGGCTTGGGTGCCGGGGAAAATCACCACGGATTGCCTAGGACAATCCCATAGCGCAGGGCTGTGGGAACAGGTGGCCGCCGCCATCACCAAGCTCCACCAGGCTAAGATCGCCCCCGCAAAATCTCATACCCTAGAGGACGAACTGCGGATTTTGCACGAACGCTTGCCTGCCGTCGCCACGGATTATCCCCACTGGCGAGATCGGCTCACGGGTCTATTGGAGCGCTGCACCGCTCTCGCTGCCACCCTGGCCCCCGCCGCCCCCACAGGCATCCATCGAGACTTTTACCCCGATCAAGTGCTGATAGCGGACGGCCCAAAGTCCCAACGATCAGACCATGATCGTCTGTATTTGCTGGATCTTGACCTGTACTGCGAAGGCGATCCGGCTCTAGATATCGGCAATTTCGTCGCCCACCTGACAGAGCACAGCCTCCGTACCTTCGGCCATCCCAACGGCCACTCTGCCCAGGAAGCCGCCTTTGTCGAGGGTGCCTGCCGCCTCAATCCAGCCCTTGACCGCGAGTCCATCGCGGCGTACAAAACCCTCACCCTGGTGCGCCACATCGCCATCAGCCACCAAATGCCCAGCCGCCAAGCCATCACCCCCCACCTGATCGACCTCTGCGAACAACGACTTTGTCGCTGATCCAGCCTCCACCATGCCGTTTCTGAAGTTCGGTTAGATAATAGTGCTAACTGTCCGAGCTTGTCCTTCCCTCCCCTGGCCCCATGCTCAACTCCCGCATTCCCTCCGGCCCCCTCAGCCAAAAATGGAGCGATTTTAAGGATCACTGCCGCCTGGTGAGTCCCAAAAACAAGCAGCGGCATACGGTGTTGATTGTGGGTACCGGACTGGCGGGGGCTTCGGCAGCGGCCTCCCTGGCGGAACTGGGCTACCACGTCAAAAGCTTTTGCATTCAAGATTCTCCCCGCCGCGCCCACAGCATTGCGGCCCAGGGCGGCATCAACGCCAGTAAGAATTATCCCAACGATGGCGATAGCGTTTGGCGCTTGTTCTACGACACCATCAAGGGTGGCGACTATCGGGCCAGGGAAGCCAACGTTCACCGCCTCGCGGAAATTAGCAACGGCATCATCGACCAATGTGTGGCCCAGGGGGTGCCCTTTGCCCGGGAGTATGGCGGTCTGTTGGACAACCGATCCTTCGGCGGGGCGCAGGTATCGCGGACGTTCTACGCCAGGGGCCAAACCGGACAGCAGCTTCTCCTCGGAGCCTACAGCGCCATGATGCGGATGGTGCGGGCGGGCAACATCGAGGTCTACTCCCGCCGGGAAATGCTGGATTTGGTGCTGGTGGATGGTCAGGCGCGGGGCATCGTCGTTCGCAACCTGGTGACGGGGGAGTATGAGCGCTACGCCGGAGATGCGGTGCTGCTCTGCACGGGCGGCTATGGCAACGTCTATTACCTGTCTACCAACGCCAAAAATTCCAACGTCACGGCGGCTTGGCGCTGCCATCGGCGGGGGGCGTTTTTTGCCAACCCTTGCTATACGCAAATCCACCCCACCTGCATCCCGGTTTCCGGCGATTACCAATCCAAACTCACCCTGATGAGCGAGGGTCTCCGCAACGATGGCCGCGTCTGGGTGCCCAAACAACCGGGCGACCCCCGCCACCCCAACGACATCCCCGACCACGAACGGGACTATTACCTGGAAACCCGCTACCCCACCTTCGGCAACCTCGTCCCTAGGGACGTGGCCTCCCGCAACGCCAAGGCCATCACCGACGAAGGGCGCGGCGTGGGCGAAACGGGCTTGGCGGTGTACCTGGACTTCCGGGAAGCGATCCAAAGCCACGGCCAAGCCACCATCGCCGCCCGCTACGGCAACCTGTTCGACATGTACCAGCGCATCTCCGGCGAAAACCCCTACGAAGTGCCCATGCGCATCTACCCCGCCGTTCACTACACCATGGGCGGCCTCTGGGTCGATTACCACCTGATGAGCACCATCCCCGGCCTGTTTGTGCTGGGGGAAGCCAATTTTTCCGACCACGGAGCCAACCGCCTGGGGGCCAGTGCGCTGATGCAAGGTTTGGCCGATGGCTATTTTGTCATCCCCTACACCCTAGGCGACTACCTGGCAAACCAATCCCTCGCCCCTGTTTCCACCGACGACGATGCCTTTGGCGAAGCGGAAGCCACGGTCAAAGCCCGCATCACCAAGCTGCTGTCTATCCAGGGCGAAAAGACCGTGATGGAATTTCACCGAGAGCTGGGCCGCATTGTGTGGGACAACGTTGGCATGGCCAGAAATCGCGAAGGTTTGGAACAGGCCATCACCGAAATCCAAGCCCTACGCACCGAATATTGGCAGAACCTCAAACTCCCCGGTGAGGCCAACACCCTCAACAAAAACCTGGAATTTGCCGGACGAGTGGCGGACTTTATCGACCTCGCTGAACTGATGGCACGGGATGCCCTGCAACGGGAAGAATCCTGCGGCGGCCACTTCCGCGAAGAACACCAAACCCCCGACGGCGAAGCCCAACGGGACGACGATAACTTCGCCGTGGTTTCGGCCTGGGAATATCGTGGCGAAGGACAAGTGCCACAACTGCATCAGGAAGACCTGGCGTTTGAAAATGTACAGCTTACTCAGCGCAGCTATAAGTAGCACCTTTGCATTTAGCCTGATCTACTCGGCAAAAGCAGCATTTCCGCCGAATGGCGTCCCGCACTTGGTCAAGCAGTCGTTTAGGTGGAGGAGGCGATGCATCCATACGTAAATTCGTACTATTCATAAGGAAAACTTAAGTTGTAGGGTGCCCATAGCGTCGGGTGTTTATACTGAAATTTTCCACCTAAGATCCCATATTCGGCATTTAGGCTGAATTTTTTCCACCTAAGATCCCTATAGGGGTGTTTAGACGGACAGATTTCCACCTAAGATCCCGTATAAGGGTATTAGGCGGAAAATTTCCCTCTAATAAAGAGTTATACGGCTTCAAGTTATATGTGAAGGCAGTACATCTAGGTTGCCTAGCTGAGTTCACAGTCTCAGGCTGTTATCAGCCAGCAACAGCAGGTAAAGTTGATAAGCAGCCAATTATTAAGTTCTATGCAACCAATTCAAGCCGATCAACTCATACCGCTCTCAATTTCAGCCAGATTAAAATTGATCGAAGAATCTGCAAGCTTGGTCAATGTGCCTGGGGAACTGAATAGTGACCTACATCGCGCTTACCAGATTTCGTCCGTACTCACACCAGCTTTGCCTGAATTTATCCACCACCAGATTCAAGTGGATATTTCTCAGGGATCTATTCTCGAACGGGATCGTCAGTCTACGGCAATCTCAAACGAGTGCGAACAGTTTGCAAGTCGCTTTATCACAGCAATTCCAGCACTAGTGAGATCACCAGCGGAAATGGAAGCCAGCCCACGCAATCTCTATGAACTGTGTGGAGCCGCCGTTTTTGTTGAAAGTAATTCGATCTCCAGACAGTTAAGTAGACCGATGGGAGATCTATGGGAGACAATCGCCAATATTAGTCCCTATGCGATCAGCCCAGAAAAAGATTTTGGGATCAAAATTACGGGTATCGATTCAATTCTTCTCAGAGAAGGAGAAGGTGCCCCTGTATTTGTGCAAATCAAAACACAGCGGAATACTCTTACAGGAAGTCAAGCACCAAGATCAAGAAGTGAGCTAGAACTTCATCAAAATCGGCTTTTCGCAGCCGCTTTTTGTACAGGAGGTAATTGGACGTTTTCAAGCACAAGTATTCCTCGCGCTTGTGGTGCTGAATTCTGGTCTATGGTAGGACTTGATTATGAGCTACTGAAGTCTCATGTAAAGCAAATGATACTCAAAATTCAAGCTGCTTACATAGATTTCCAACAAAAGAATCCTACTTAAGGATGCTGGAAATTGCTCTATATCAAAGATATTGCTCTATATCAAAGATAGGGAAAGTTGTTTCATAGAACTAGAATGAGTGTTTCCTACAATATCCATTTCCCAACTGATATCATCAGTTTTAAGATATCGAGAATAGGGAAAGTCCTTATAAGAAACTACTTCTATACCATTAAGATGGTTTACTAACGCCCTTCCGATCGCTCGACCCAGAGAACAAGGGACGGCATTTCCAACCTGGCGATATTGATCTAATAAAGTACCTTCAATAATCCAATCGTCAGGAAACTCTTGTATACGTTTATACTCCTGAATACTAAGAGGTCGATCCTCTTCTGGATGTGCTAAATCTGTTGCAGGCATTGCTGGGTGAGTAACGAGGGTAGGAGAAGGTTTATCCCAAGATAATCTCCGATAAAAACCTGTTTTTCCACCTCCGGCGTGATACGACGCTCCTAATGCCTCTGGTTGCAACTCCACTGGTAGATCACGCCAGTATTGTCCAGACTTGAGAAGTCGATAGTATCTAAGACGCTTATCTGGGAATTTAACAAAATTATGTCCATCTTTTGGCAATCCTGCAAGTGCGTCTCTGAGGGTGTTCCACTTCGGCAGATCATATAAGCCCTGTTCGGAATGCGTAGGTGTGAGGTAAGGGAGCCTTTCTCCATCTCGACTACAAGTGATGACAACTCTCTCTCGTTGCTGAGGTGAGCCAAAATTAGCTGAATTATACAGGTTGAAAGACACGCCATAGCCTGCTTTTTTCAATTTATGAATAATATGGAGAAGTGCCCCCCCTCTTTGTTCTTCTTGAGAAAGTGGTGGATATTGGCTCCCTCTCATTTCGTGGGGTCTGTGCTTTAACGGAGCAGATAATAAACCTCGGACGTTTTCAATAATTGCAAATTTGGGTCTCAGTTCAATAATCAAATCGATGAACGTTAGAAACACATTACCTCGATCATCATTGAAACCTTGTCTCTTGCCAGCACTACTAAAGGCTTGGCATGGTGGACCACCAACTATTACATCAATATCGTCTTGAAGGGTTAATCCTGCCTTTTCTCTGATCTGGCTAGCTGAATAGTCTCTGATATCGCCAATTAGAGCAATATCAGGTTTATTTGATTCGATTGTCCTTCGTGCTGCTTTATCTACTTCGCAAGCAAGGATTACTTCAATTCCTTCTTTTTCCAGCCCCAAATCAAGTCCCATGCAGCCAGAAAAAAAGCTTAAAGCCTTCAAATGAGGTTTACTAGAAGACCGTCTCTCATGATCTGGAATAACAGAATCCACTTCATTTTCTTTATAGCGATATTCATTAGCTGATTCTGATGCGATCACCCATCTATTACTGATCAATTCTCCGCTGAGTTCACCACTCCTAAGCAGCTTGCGAACGTATTGTTCTGAATAGCCAAGCATTTCAGAGGTTTCTTTCACAGAAAAATATCCTGTAGACATGGGTTTCGCCTGCGAAACTAGAATTAAGTACCCTATCTTAAGGTAAGTACAGTTGTTTTTCAAGTTCTATAAACCTTTGTGTTAGTGCTATAAGTTCCTAAGTGCCAACAGCCGTATAACAACCCCCTTGCAGCGGACGGTAGATAGCTGCTTGTCCTGAGTTCTAGGCTGCTTACCGCCGCTGAAGGGGAACGTTAGGCTGATTCAGTCCTTGGTTGGGATGGTACTCAAATCGCTTCTGTTGAGTGCCGAAAGCGATTTCGCCAACCCAGTTGCAGCATTAAAACGTATTGACAATGTAAATACGTCCTGACTACACTATAGGCATGGATGTGTATTTCGTTCTCAATGGCATTACGTTTGTCTGGAATGACAAGAAAGCCGGGATCAACCCGATAAACCACGACGGTGTTACGTTTCAACAAGCCGCAGAAGTCTTCTTCGATCCATTGCTTGTGGTTGTCGATGCAAGTCGTAACGATGAAGCGCGAGATGCCGTTATTGGTCTAGATCGACGTTGGAACTTGCTGTATGTTGTCTTCGTTGAGCGGGAAAACGACATCATTCGGATCATTTCAGCTCGTAAAGCAACACGGAAGGATCGGGAATTTTATGAAGCCTGAAGCGTTGAAGAAGCGATTGGATAGAAATCGTCCCATGACAACAATCACCATTCGGATGCCTGAAGATGTGATTGAGGACTTGAAGCAAGTTGCACCCCTGCTTGGTTTTTCTGGGTATCAACCTTTAGTACGTGCTTATATCGGGCAAGGGTTGCGAGCTGACCTAGAGCGTTTGGAAGGTGACGCGGTATCTGCATTGATTGCAAGTCTTAAGCGTCATGGTGTCAGTGATGAGGTGATTCAAGCGTCACTAGGTGAAGTGACTGGGCGTTAGTTTGAACTGGGGTACAGCCAACATCCCAACAACCCCAACGCAGTGGATGGACGAAAGCCGCTGATGCTGCATCGAGGGGATCTGCCGCCGCTGGTTGGGAACATTATGCTAATAGTGGTATCGACACTGAGCGATCAGGATTGAGTCATCTTGAACTTTATATACAAGACGGTGTTCGTCTGTGATTCGGCGAGACCAATATCCTTTCAATCCGTGCTTGAGGGGTTCAGGCTTACCGATTCCTTCAAATGGGGTTCTGATGGCGGTTTTGATAAGTTCATTGATGCGTTGAAGCATTTTCTTGTCAGTTTTCTGCCAATACAGATAATCTTCCCACGCGGCTTCAGCAAATATTATTTTCAATCATCCAGCTCCTTTTCTGTGCCGCCGCTGGCTTCGAGTTGAGCAATGGATTCAAGCAGTCGCTTGGCGTTTTTGGGGCTACGTAGCAGGTATGCGGTTTCCTCCAGGGCATTGAAATCCTCCAGGGAAATCATCACTACAGACTGCTCATTGTTGCGGGTAATGATGATGGGCTCATGATCCGAGCAAACTCGATCCATGGTTTTTGCCAGGTTTTGGCGGGCAGCAGTATACGAGATAGCGTCCATAGGGCACCTCTTTAATGTACATTATATTGTACATGTACATTAAAGACAGCTACAACTAATATGGTTAGACTGGGGGCATAACAAGTCGTTCAAGCCGACTGTTCTACGCGCGGCGACTTGACTCCAGCGTTAGCGATGACCACAGTATCCCAGATTGTTTCATCAAAATAGTCCCTGCTGGTGGGCATAGCGGTCTACCCCGGCGTCGATTTCTAGCCCCATAAACTTGATAGTCAGCCAGGGGAATGGGGTTAGACACCGCACAAAAGCATCGACAAAAACCTCGAATGTGCCAGACGAGTCGCCGACTTCATCGACCTCGCTGAACTGATGGCACGGGATGCCCTACAACGGGAAGAATCCTGCGGTGGCCACTTCCGAGAAGAACACCAAACCCCCGATGGCGAAGCCCAACGGGACGATTCTATCCTCACTATTTTAGGCCACTGAGCCAGTAAAGGCCTGTGCACTGTCGAGCCAGCTAACACGTCGTTGGTGCGGACAGAGCGGAGGTTATCGGTGAGTGTTCAAGGTCATTTGCCGCCGCATAACTTCACCGTTGGGCTGCTTCAGTTCTTGGTATCGAGGAGATCTGCTGCTGGTTGGGAACGTTAAGCTCCGTCGCTATTTTGTTGCGATGGGGGCAGTCTTCGGCATAATCGGGGGCAGGTTTGCTAAGGATGGCACCATGGCTCTGCGTTTCATTTCGCTCTTGGGACTAGCTGGACTGTGCTTTATTGCGTGGCTGGGGTCGGAGGATCGGCAGCGGGTGCCCTGGAAGATTATTCAGTGGGGCATTGCGGTGCAGTTGGTGGTGGGGCTGCTGATTTTTCTGCTGCCCATCAGCCGCGATGCCGTGGTGTGGTTGAGCGGGCTGTTGAACGGGTTGATCGATGCCTCCGATGCTGGGGCGCGGTTTTTGTTTGGCAATATTTTGGTACCCCCGGCCACTCCGGCGGGGCCAGCGGGGGCCGGACGCTGGATTGCCCGTGCCCTAACCGACCCCTTTGTGCCTGTGCCGGGGGATCGGCTGGGGGCGGCAAACTTAGATTTGGGCTACATCTTTGCCTTTCGGTCGCTGCCGCAGGTGGTGTTTTTCTCGTCTATCTTTGCCCTGCTGTATAACCTGGGGGTGATCCAGCCCGTGGTGCGGGTATTTGCCCGGTTCTTTCGGTGGGCGATGGGCATTAGTGGAGCGGAAGCCCTAGCGGGGGCGGCGAACATTTTTGTGGGCATTGAGTCGGCCATTGCCATTAAGCCCTTTTTGGAACGGATGACCCGCAGCGAACTTTGCGCGATTTTGGCTTCCATGTTTGGGTCGATTGCCTCCACAGTGTTGGGGCTCTATGCCGGATTTTTGCGGGGCTCCTTCCCCTCCATCGCCGGACACCTGATGGCGGCTTCGGTGCTTACCATTCCCGCCGCCTTTGTGATGGCCAAAATTTTGGTGCCCGAAACTGAGGAGCCCGAAACCCTAGGCCAGGTGCCCGCCGTGGAAATGGCCGAAGAGGAACGCCAAAGCCCCATGGATAGCCTGATCCTCGGCGCACTGGACGGAGTCAAAATGGCCACGGGCATCGCCGCCGCGCTGATCGCCATTCTGGGACTCATTGCGCTGCTCAACATTGTGTTTGGTCAGTTGGCCCAGTTGGCGGGTAGTTCTTTCTTCCTGTGGCGAATCATTGGCCAGGTGTTCCAGGTGGTCACGCTCAAAAACATCATGGGAGCCGTGTTCCTGCCCCTCACATTTTTGACCGGAGTGTCCCTAGACTGGCAAGAACTCTGGATTTCTTCGCAGTTAATTGGCAGTCGCTTCTTAGAAACCGCCATTCCCCCCTACTTGGCTCTGGGCCAATTCTCCCAAGATGGCACCCTCAGCGACCGTGCCCTGGTGATTGTCAGCTATGTGCTCTGCGGCTTTGCCCACCTGCCCTCCGTGGGGATTTTTGTGGGTGGGCTGTCGGGAATTGTGCCCTCCCGCCGCCACGAAATTAGCGAACTCGCCTGGAAAGCCCTGTGGGCCGGAACCTTGGCGACCCTGATGACAGGTTGCGTTGCCGGAATCTTCTTCTACGAAGGGGCTGCCGTCCTAGGGCGATAGGACAGGGTCGATACGGAAAAGCAACGGTGATGGCTGTTGCTCAGTAAGATAAGTGTTGACAGAAATCACTGACCAGAACCCAAAAACTTCATTACTATAAGAAGAATCCTCCGCACTATCCTGATAACGTTACCCCAAGGCAGAATTGACTGGTTATACCTGCCCGCGTTCCTTTTGATACCTAAAGATTCATGGCCGAGCTAAACCCGCAATTTTTAGTCAGGTTTTGGGGCGTTCGCGGCAGTATCGCCTGTCCGGGGGCACCCACGGTTCGCTACGGGGGGAATACCTCCTGCATTGAAATGATGGTGGGCGACCATCGCCTGATTTTTGATGGTGGCACGGGTCTGCGGGAATTGGGGGTGACGCTGCTGCGGCACATGCCCCTAGAGGCCAACCTGTTCTTCACCCATTCCCACTGGGATCACATCCAGGGCTTTCCCTTCTTTGTGCCAGCCTTCGTCAAGGGCAACCGCTTCAATATCTACGGCACCATCGCCCCCAACGGATCCACCATCGAGCAGCGCCTCAACGACCAAATGCTGCACCCCAACTTCCCGGTGCCGCTGCAAATTATGGGGGCCGACCTCAAATTCCATGACATTGACATTGGTGAAACCGTCACCATTGGCGATGTGGTGGTGGAAAACGCCCTGCTGAATCACCCCGGCGAATCTGTGGGCTATCGGGTGTCCTGCCAGGGCAAAGCCGCCGCCTACATCACCGACACCGAGCATTTCCCAGATCGCCTCGACGAAAACGTGTTAGCCCTCGCCCGCGACGCCGACGTGATGATCTACGACGCCACCTACACCGACGCCGAATACAGCGATCCCAAATCCAGCAAGGTCGGCTGGGGGCATTCCACCTGGCAGGAAGGCGTGAAAATTGCCCAAGCCGCCAACGTCAAAACCCTGGTGATCTTCCACCACGACCCTGCCCACGACGACGACTTTATGGATCAGATCGCTGCCGACACCAAGGCCGCTTTCCCCCACAGCGTTGTGGCCCGCGAAGGCATGGCCCTCGATCTCTATGCCCCCACCCCCGCCACCCTGTTGCCCGTCCGTTAGCCCGTCTATGTGGCCCTCACCCCCAGCCCCTCTCCCAGGGAGGAGAGGGGAGCCGGAACTTCTGTAATGCCCCTGCCACGGTAAACGAATGGGTTGAGGATCTGCGGAGGCAAGGATGCGGTCTGGGGGAGCGGTTGTGTCAGAATGTAAAGCGTGTGGATTACCTCTTCCCTAACGACTGCCATTACTCCAACGGCCATTGCCCTGGGGAACTTTGACGGCGTCCATTTGGGGCACCAGGCTGTCATTCAGCAGATTTCTGCCCAGGTGTTGGGGTTAGATCCCGCTGATCTGATTGCTCCAGGTTCAACCCCAGCAGTGACCTCCGTTTCTGCGCCGCCCCCCCTGCGAGGACTGAGCCATCGCACTGGGCAGGCTCCTGGTGCGTCTCCCATTCCAGACCCCACCCAGCGGGAACGGGATCTGCGAACCACACCGATCCCCACGGTGATGACCTTCTTTCCCCATCCCCAGGAATTTTTCTCTGGCCAATCTCGCCCTGCCCTCACCCCCATCACCGAAAAGGCCGCGATGATCAGCCAGCTCGGCGTGGGCCAACTGGTGCTGCTGCCCTTTACCCAAGCCTTGGCAAACCTGACTCCCCAAGAATTTGTGGAAGACCTGCTGGTCAAGCAGCTCAAGGTGCAGCACATCAGTGTCGGCAAAGACTTCTGCTTTGGCAAAAAGCGCCAGGGCACCGTGGACGACCTGCAACGCCTCACCCGTCCCTACGGCGTAGACGTGCATATTACGCCCCACACCTGCCTCGGCGGAGAGCGCATCAGTAGTTCCCGCATTCGTGCCGCCCTGTCCCAAGCCGATCTCGCCACCGCCGAAGCCCTGCTGGGTCGTCCCTATAGTCTGTCGGGGCGGGTGGTGAAGGGCCAACAACTAGGCCGCACCCTGGGCTTTCCCACCGCCAACCTGGCCATCTCCGACGACAAGTTCTTGCCGCCCCATGGGGTCTACAGCGTGTGGGTGGAGGGGGCTAGTCCGGTAGCAGGTCAACGCCTACCGGGGGTGATGAATCTGGGCATTCGACCTACCGTGAAAGGCTTGAGCCTCACGCTGGAAGTCCATCTGCTGCACTGGTCGGGGGATCTCTACGGCAAGTCCCTCCAGGTGTTTTTGAACCAGCACCTGCGGTCGGAGCAGCGCTTCTCCTCCCTCGATGCCCTGAAGGCCCAAATTGAGCAGGACTGCCAGACCGCCTTGGCCGCTTTAGCAAAAACTCCGGTGGGCAATTGGGGCTAATTGGGGTCAAGATAAGCCTAGGATAGGGCACCAAAACCGCCACCAGACCCAGAACACCAAAGGCAAGGCTCATGCGAGATCGGATTGAAACGCTGGTTCAAAACCTCAGTAAAGCCATTGTGGGCAAAGACGAGGCCATTCGGCTGGTGCTGGTGGCGCTGTTTTCCGATGGCCATGCTTTGTTAGAGGATGTTCCCGGTGTGGGCAAAACCCTGCTAGCGAAGTCCCTGGCCCGCTGCATCGACGGCAATTTCCAGCGGATTCAATGCACCCCCGACCTGCTGCCCACCGACGTCACCGGAACCAGCATTTGGAACCCCAGCAGCGGCGAATTTCAGTTTATGCCGGGGCCGGTGTTCGCCAACATTCTGCTGGCCGACGAAATTAACCGCGCCACCCCCCGCACCCAATCCGCCCTACTGGAAGTGATGGAGGAACACCAAGTCACCACCGACGGCCTCTCACGCCCCGTGCCCGACCCGTTTTTTGTGGTCGCCACCCAGAACCCC
The DNA here is from genome assembly GCF_016403105.1 of Leptolyngbya sp. BL0902. Lineage (NCBI taxonomy): Bacteria > Bacillati > Cyanobacteriota > Cyanophyceae > Leptolyngbyales > Leptolyngbyaceae > Leptolyngbya > Leptolyngbya sp. BL0902. The sequence continues at coordinate 4,015,757 of NZ_CP046155.1, read as the reverse complement.
GTGGAATACCAGGGCACCTTTCCTTTGCCCGAAGCCCAGATGGATCGCTTCGCCCTCTCCTTTAGCCTGGGCTACCCCACCGAATCTGAAGAACTGAGTATGCTGAATCGCCTAGGGGGCAGCGCCACTAACCGCGACATCCAGCCCTGCATCACCCTCGAAGAGGTGGTTGCCCTGCGCCAACAGTGCGCCCAGGTGACGCTTGAAGCCTCCCTTCAGCAATACATCCTTGACCTCGTCCGCGCCACCCGTGCCCATCGAGACATCACCCTTGGCGTCAGCCCCCGTGGTTCCGTGGCCTTCTATCGCGCTGTGCAAGCCCTCGCCTACCTAGAAGGCCGCGACTACGCCATCCCCGACGATGTGAAAACCCTAGCCCCCCACGTCCTTGCTCACCGCCTGATCCCCGTTGGCAATGCCCGCCCCAAGGATCTGATCACCGAAATTCTGGACGCGACCCCAATTCCCTAGGGCTAACCTACGGGGCTTCGTTATCGTCTGCGCTGTCTTGGGATGAGAGTGGTACGTCTTCGTAAATGTGATCCAGGGGAATTTCCCAATCAAGGCTGGGTAAATCTAGGGTTTCTCCGGCCAGGTAGGTTTGCAAATCCCAATGGCGGTCGGCAATGCGGCGATAGCGATCAACGCTAATTTCTTCGGCATCAATCAGGACGTAGTCTTGCAGGGTGGGAATTTTGCGATAGTGGGTGAATTTGTCGCTCCGGTCGTAGGCGGCGGTGCTGGGAGACAGTACCTCAACAATCAGGCAAGGGTGTTGAATCAGCTTGATGGCCTTTTTGTCCCTAGGATCGCAACTGACCATCACATCAGGATAGTGATAGGGGCCATGGCGAGAAACCTGCACTTTCACATCGGCCATCACCACCAAACAGCCCTTTTTTCGTAGATGGGATTTTAGGGCAGAAGCCAGGTTTAGCGCAATCAGGTTATGGGGAATGGTGCCCCCGGTCATGGCGAAAACTTCGCCGTCTACGTAGGCGTATTTTTCATGCTGCTGAGCTTCCCAGGCGAGGTAGTCCTGGGGCGACATGGGCATAAATTTGGGTTCGGCAATCATCGGTCATGGCTCCACAGGACTGGCCTTGCCCCTAGTTTACGCCGACAAAAATGGTTTGCGGATAGCAGCCATCAGCCAGTAGGTAGGGGTCGTAAATGCCGTCGAGGGTGTGTTGGTGTAGTGTCAGGCCAGCCTCCCGAAAGACCTGTTCCCAGGTGGCTTGGGGGAACAGACCCAGGATGTGGCGATCCTGATGCATCGTCAGTTCCCCGCCCTGGCGAATCAGGTAGATGAGCGTGGCCTCGTAGGTGTTGGGGCGGTGGGGATTGATGTAGTTATTTTCTAAAACGGTGATGTGGATGCCCTGACTCTCCCCCGTGTAGGCAAAGTTGTTGTTTTGGAATTGCTCCTGGGGTTTGCCCACCACCAGGAGAACGCCCCCCGGCTTCAGGTGGGCAACGGCGGTGGCGATGGCGCGGCGGAGATCCTCCAAGCTGGCCATGTAGTCGATGCTGTCGGGGATAGCCACAGCATCAAACCGCCGCCCCAGTCGCAGCGTCCGCATATCGCCTTCGAGGTACTCGATATCGGGGTGGGTGGCTCTGGCTTTGGCCAACATGCCTGCGCTCAGATCCACCCCGGTGAGGGTAAAGTGCCGCTTGAGGACGTGATCCATCCCCCCGGCCCCGCTTCCCAGATGCAGCAGGGTTTGGGGTGGCGTGGCGGCATACCGCTGAATTAGCCCTACGAAGGTTGCGACTTCGTCTTCGTAGTCGGCAGGATCGGCAAGCCAGTCTTCTGTCCAGGCGAGGTCGTTGTAGGCAATCCAGGGGGAGGTCATGGCGATGGCTCGTCAGGGCCGCCCTATCATAGCGTTGATGGACTGGGCCAATGCCCTCCAAACCCTTAACGACCGACGGATTCCAGCGGAATTGCGCGGTATCAAGATCGTCTAGGATGGTCTAGCACCCCATAATATTGGAGGTATGCTCTAGGGCGTGGCCTATCGTCGCGCTGCCTTGTTTATGGACGCTTTTTCCCCTCTCCCGCCCGACTGGACGGCTTCGGCCAGCCATGCCACTGCGTTTTGCTGCCCCCGCTGTGGAGCCAGCAGCCAGCAGGCCCAGGCGGTGTGGATTAACCGCCGATCTCCGGTTTATGGGGAGAATCATCGGCGCAAGTGGCAGGAGTTTTATCGCTGCGGCGAATGCGAAACGGCCTGGTGGGCCTGGAGCAGTGATCGTCCGCCCTCAGTCTATGGTCGCCCCGATGGTAACGATCTAGAACACCCCGAAATCGACTAAGGTGGATGGGCCATCCCCAGGGAAGAGCCTGGTGGTCTACTGCGCTGGAGGGATCTGTGCCTGAATCCAAAAAAGTGCAGCCCCGGATGGGGTTCATTCCGCCCCACTACCGAGAATGGGTGGTGCGCGGCGGCTATTTTTGCCTACCGTTTTTGTTGCGGGTGCGGCTGCGGCCCTGGTTGCCCGTGGGCATTTGGCCCGTCACCTGTCCCAATCCTGAGGTGCTGGCGGAGTTGTTTCACCAGTTTCAGCAGGGCAAGATTCGGCTATTGATGGCTTTTCGCCATAGTCAGGTAGATGATCCCCTCAGTTTGTCGTATCTGTTTTCGCGGCTGGTGCCCCGTGCCGCCCAGGCCAAGGGCATTGCCCTGCGGCGACCCATCCACAGCTTTTTTATGTACGACCGAGGGATGCCCCTGTGGGCCGGGAAATGGCTGGAGTGGTTCTTTGCCAGCATGGGCGGCATTCCGGTGCATCGGGGGCGGCGGCTAGATTTGAAGGCGCTCAAATCGGTGCGAGAACACCTTGTCAACGGCCCGTTTCCCGTCACCATTGCCCCCGAAGGTGCCACCAACGGCCACGGAGAAGTTATTAGCCCCCTAGAACCGGGGACGGCCCAGGTCGCCTTTTGGGCGGTGGAGGACTTGCACAAGGCCCAGCGGCCCGAAGCGGTGATCCTGTTGCCCGTGGGGTTGCAGTATGTCTATCCCAAGCCCGACTGGGCGGCGCTAAACCGTTTGCTGAGCCAGCTAGAGGCCGACTGTGGGATCGCGGTGCAATCGTTGCCGACTACCGCCACCGCCGTAGACTACTACCCAAGACTGATCGCCCTGGGGCATCACCTGCTGGGCCAAATGGAGCAGTTCTATGCCCGCTTCTACGGCGGCCCCTGGCCAGAAATGGAGCAATCCTCGAAGAACTCCGAGACGGGCCTCTCACCTGAGTCTAATCCGGCGTCATCACAGCCTTCTGGAACGGAGCAGCCTATTGAGTCAGCCCCATCGTTGGCCACGCCATCCGCTCAAGCCCTTTCCGGCAACGACATTGCCCGACGGCTGAAACCCTTGCTGAATCGTGCGCTGGAAGTAGGGGAGCAATTTTTTGGCCTGCCCCACAGCGGCACCCTCGAAACCCGCTGCCGTCGCCTAGAAGAAGCGGGATGGATGTACATCTACCGCGAAGATATTGACCACCCCGACCGCCTATCCCCCTTCGACCGGGGCCTAGCTAACTGGATGGCCGAAGCTGCCCGCCTGCATCTGCGCCACATGCGCCTAGTCGAAAGCTTTGTGGCCGTCAGCGGCGACCACGCTGGCGAAAATCCCAGCTTTGAACGCCTTGCCGAAACCAGCCTCATCCTGTTTGACCTGGTGGAACGGGTGAAGGGCACCGCCGTCCCCAAACGCCCCCAGCTCGGTCGCCGACAGGCCATCATCACCCTCGGCCAGCCGATGAACATCAGCGAACGTTGGGATGCCTATGCCGGATCGCGCCGTGCCGCTAAAGCTGCCGTGGAAAACCTCACCGCCGACCTTCAGCAGGTGTTGACTGACCTGATTCAGCCCACCTAAGATCAGCATCCCAGCCTAGGCCGTGCTGCTCTGAGATTGTGTAGCGGGACTAAGCTGGTAAAAAGTCTCGGTCTAGGGTTTGTTCCGTCGAGAAAGGGCTGGATTCAGGGAAAACGCTTGCGTCTAATCCAGTTTCGGTAGCGGCTAAGTCTCTTGCTTCACAGTAGCATTCGTCAAAGTTTTGAAGCAAATAGGCTCTCAGGCTGGGGCTTTCCTTAAGGGATTCATGGATGCGACGACGATGTTCTTTGAGAGTGAACCGCCAACTGTTAGATCGCTTCTGGGGCTGATAGGCATATTTCAAAAGATGCATTAACACCACAATAACATTGCTGATTAATGCTCGTTTTTCACTTCGCCCCATATCGCTCAGTTCTTCCAGTAAGTTAGGCAAATCTAGATCTTCAAATCGCTTTTCTGCTAGTTTTTGACAGGTTTTTTCTAGCCAGAGGATGTAGTCCTGTCTATACAGATCACTAAGCTTCGATGAGGTCTGTTCTAAAGGCATAATCAGCGTCCTTTAATCCTCTAAATACCCTAATTCTTCTAGGCGGCGGCGCACTTCGGGGTCGTCGTAGTCGGTGGCGCGGGTGGGGGTGGCTTGGGCGAGGGAACGGTCAGACCTATCCGCAAAGGCTTGGAGGCAATCTTGCAGGGCTTCCACGTTTTCGGGCAGGATGGCGCTGAGGTCGAGGGCTTCGGTGGGGTCTTCCAGCACATCGTAGAGTTCGGCGTCGGAGCCTTCGGTTTCGATCAGCTTGTGTTGGCCCATCCACACGGCACGGCGGACGCGATCACAGCTCATTTCTCGCACCAGTTCCGGCTGGCGTTTTTGCATGAGGTTCACCACGTTTTGGGGCGGAATGGCTTCGGCAAACACATAGTCGTGGCTGCGGGATTCATCCTGGCTGTGGATTAGGTCGAGGGCGAGTTCTTTGTCGTTGGCGATGCCTGCGGCAGCGAGGACGGTGTGGAACAGGCGGCGGGTGGAGACGACGCCATCCATCGTAGTGCCCTGAACCAGGCGGTTTTGGGGATCGCGGATGATCAGGGGCACCCGCACCAGTTCGTTATAAATCGACAGGCTGTGACCCATGAACTGCTTTTCGCCCAGGTGTTCCCCATGGTCGGCGCAGAGGATGACGAGGGTGTTATCCAAACGACCAGAATCCTTGAGACGCTGGAAAAATTGGCCCAAGAGTGCATCTTGATAAGCCACTTCGGCATCGTACATGCCGTCGAGGGTTTGCTTTTGGTGGTCATCCAAGGCTCCGGTGAGGGGAGCTAGCCAGCCGTAGACATCGCCGTTGAAGCGCTGCAAAAAGGTTTGGGCCTTGCGGTCGGCCAAAACGTGGGGGGCAAATTGTTCGATGTAGCGGCGGGGCGGGTGGTAGGGCATGTGGGTGCCCATCAGGTTCACAAAGGCGAAGACGGGCTGATCGGCCTGGGTGCCGTGGCGGTGGATCAGCAGGTTGGCGGTGTCGTCAAGGGATTTGGGGCCGTTGCCCTTAAAGCTGAGGGCGGTTTGCCACAGGGGCACCATCAGCGGCGTAAAGCTCAGGGCCAGCAGCGCATCGGAACGGGCAAAGGCATCCTGTACTCGGTTGAGCACCCCCGCTACTTGGCGCTTAAACCACTGCCGATAGCGGCTCACCAAGCCGGGATGACTGCCCGCCTGGTTGGGCTTGGAGGTCAACAGGCCGCTGTAATTCAAAAAACTGGTGAAGCCCCGCCGCAGACCGTTGTTAATCACGCCCACCAGGGGATTGTTGCAAAAGCCCGCTGTGTAGTAGCCGCTGGCCTCTAGGCGTTCCGCCAGGGTGGGCAGGTCGGACGGCAACACCGAATAGGACTGCACCATGGTGTGCTCGGAAGGGTACAGCCCCGTGAACATGGAGGCATGGGAGGGCACCGTCCACTGGGCGGCGGCAATGGCCTGGGTAAAGCGGGTGGCCTCGGCGGCGAGGGCGTCTAAATGGGGCGAGGTGGGCTTGTCGTAGCCGTAGCAGGAGAGGCGATCCACCCGCTGGGTATCGAGCACGAGGAAGAGAATATCGGGACGAGAAGCCATAGGATGCCGCCAAACCAGTTAGAGCGTCAGGTTCCATCCTAAACAGAAGCGTTGCGAATCGTCACAGTCTAAGGAGAGATGTGGGCCTGATCGTTGAGGTGCTGGATGCGCCAGAGTTCGGTATTCAGCCGATGACCGAGGTCAGCGTCAAACCAGCGGTCACGATCTATCCAGAGTTCGGTGATGGCGGTGTGGCCCAAGGGAATACCCCAGGTGCGCTCGCAGCCCAGCAAACAGGCAAGGATGTGCTGCAAAATCCACTGATGGCTGATCACCCAAACCTGGTCGCCGTTGCGGTGCTGCTGCAATAGGGCATCCACAAAGCGCTGGGCTCGTTGGTGCCCGTTTTGCAAGGATTCTGCCTCAGGAATGGGCACCCAATCAAGGGAGGTTTCCAGTCGTTGGCAGAGGTCAGGATACTGAACCTGCGCCTTGGCCCAAGTTAGCCCCGTGAAGATGCCCTGGTGTTTTTCTCGCAGGTCGTCGTGGAATACCGGGGCGATAGGGCTTTCGGTGCTTTCCCAGACCTCTGAAGCTATGGCATCTAGGGTTTCTGTGGCCCGTTGCAGTGGGCTGCAATAGACATGGGTAGGCAGCCAGTTTTCTGCGGCAAGGCGCTGCCCTAGGCGCTGGGCTTGTTCTTGCCCCCAGGGGGTTAACCCTGTCGATGACCAGCCTTCCATGCGGCCTTCCACATTGCCCTGGGATTGACCATGGCGAATTAACAGCAGTTTGAGAGGTCGCATTCTAGCCAATCCAGGGATTCATCAACGGGGATGTTATCGGGTCGTAGGGGACAGGGGCAAGGCAATGGGTTGAAAAAAGCGAGGCACCTTTATATCGTTAGGGGCGTCTAATCGCGCAGACAGTTCTGACATTGTGCAGCTATGGCTCGATTTTTGTTGCGGCGGGTGTTGCTGGCTGGGGTTGTTATTGGAGGAATCGTAACCCTAGCGGGTGAAAGCTCAGGTTTCCGGTCTTCGGCGATGGCCCGAACACCCTCGACCTTAGCCAACGTTGGTCAGCCGTTGGCCCAGAGTACCGATAACCTCACAGCGGCAGAGGTGGCGCTAAATCAAGGGCTGATGTTGATTCAGCGGGGGCAAGCTGACCAAGCCCAAGCCCAATTTGAGCAAGCCATTGCCCTAGACCCCAACATGGCGGCGGCGCACTATAACCTGGGCCTGTTGTTTCGGCAGCAGGGTAAGTTACAAGAGGCGGCATCGGCCTTTTGGCAGGCGGTGCGGTCGGATCCCCAATTTGCCATGGCCTATGCCAACCTGGCGGGAGCCCTCATCGAAGGCGGCAACCTTGACCAAGCCGAAGCCTATCTGCGCCGCGCCATCCAAATTCAGCCAGATTTGGGCAATGCCCACTACAACCTGGGGATGGTGCTCCAAGGGCAGGGCCGCTTAGATGAAGCCCTCGCCGCCTTCACCCTGGCGGGGCAATACAGCCCCCAAGCCCCAGAATCCCACTTTCAGCGGGGCATCGTTTATATGCAGCGGCAACAATTTGGCGAGGCTGAAACTGCCCTACAGCAGGCCCTCGCCATTCAGCCCCTGTACCCCCAAGCCCATTACAACCTGGGCTTGGCCCGGTTTAACCAGGGGCGAGTAGAGGAATCGCTGGAATCTTTCCGGCAGGCCACTCAGATTAACGGCAGCTACGCCGACGCCTACTTTAGTGCGGGACTGGCGTTCATCCAGCTCGGTCGCTACGAAGAGGCCCGGACGGTGCTGGAATTTGCCCGCAACCTGTACCTCACCATGGGGCAATCGAACTGGGCAGTTTTGGCCCAAAACCACCTGAGTCGCCTGCCGAACTAGTTTGAGGCATGGACAGGGCCAGGAGACCTTGCCCCCACGGGTTAACGGGTTAGCGGCGGCGGAAGCGTTGGCTGAGGCGTTGGCCCAGTTGCCGCACTTCGGGGATGGGTAAGACGGAGGCTCCGAGGATGAAGACCAGGACGCCCACGCCACCGGGAACCAGCAGTTGCAACAGCAAGGGGCCGATGCCTGAAGTGCCTAGCCCGCGTTCGAGCCCTTGCAACGTACCCCAGGCTGCCGTTCCTGAGAGGGCGCTGAGTCCGGCTAATAGGCCAATCAGGCCAGTCCATTCCAGCAGGGGTAGACCCCGCAGGCGGCGGTGCAGCACAGCCGTCAACGCCAGGGTGGAAAACAGGTTCACCCCCACGGTGGCCAGCACCAAACCCGGTGCGCCCATCCAGCGGATGAAGAAGAAATCTAGTACGCCGTTTAGCACAATGTTGATCAGGCTAATGCGGAAGGGGGTTTGGCCGTCGCCCATGGCGTAGAAGACCCGCACCAGAACGTCCCGCGCTAGGTAGATAAACATCCCCAGACCGTAAACAATCAGCAGCGATGTCACCATGGCCGAGGCGTCGGCGTCAAAGGCTCCGCGTTCGTAGATCACCCGCACAATGGGGGAGGCCAGCACCACAAACAGCGCTCCCAAGGGCAGCATCGTCAGGGCCGTAAACAAAAGACTTTGGCGGATGCGATCCTTCAGTTCGGGCCAGTGTTCCGGGGTGGCCAACCGGGCAAACAGCGGCAAAAAAGGCACCAAAATTACGTTGGAAATGATGCCCAGCGGGGTTTGCACCAAGAGGTTCGCGTAGCTCAGCGCCGCCGCCGTGCCGGGAATAAACGAGGCAAAAAACAAGTCCGTAAACAGGTTGATTTGCAGCATCCCCGACGACAGCGTGGCCGGAATCAGCACCTTAAAAACGTCCTGCACCCCCGGCAGTTTCCAGTCAAACCGCAGCCGGGGTCGGCCTAGGCCAGACTTCCACAGGGCCGGAAGTTGCGCCAACCACTGCAACACCGCCCCGGCTAGGGTGCTGCCCGCCAGCACGGCACCGCCCAACAGAAAATAGTCGGCGTTGGTAATGTTGGCCCCAATCGCCCCGTAGAGCAGGCCCAACCCCAGCAGCACCGCACCGCTGGAGAAAATCGGGCTAATCGACGGTAGCCAAAACTGGCTATCGGCATTCAGTGCCCCAAAGCCAATGCCAATCAGCCCCGCAAACAGGGCCATGGGCGACATAATCCGCAGTTGCAGTACGGCAATGTCGCGGGCGATGGGTTCCGTTTGGCCCAAGCCAGGGGCAATGGTGTCGATAATGCCCCCTGCCGTCAGGAAAAGTACGATGGAAATGCCCACCAGCACCAGCCCCACCAGGGTATTGATCGCCTCCAGCAAGGCCGCCGTATCCTTGCGATCCTGTTTGGCCACCACGCTGACAATGGCGCTGTGGAAGGGGCCGTTGATGCCCCCCAGCAAAATCAGCAAAAAGCCAGGAATAATGTAGGCAAAGCTATAGGCATCCGCCACTGGCCCCACCGCAAAGGCCGCTCCAATCGCCTGCTGCCGAAACAGCCCCGCCAGTTTGCTAATCAGCGTCGCTACCGCCACAATGCCCGCAATGTTGGCCAGGGAACGGTTGGCCGAAGAACGATCAGCCGAAGACGGTTTGGGGTCGGAATCTGCCACAGGGGTTGCGCTAGGTTGAGTTACAGAACAGATCAGCGAACAAGGCAACGCTGGACTATCCATCGACGGACAATCGCCCAGCCTTGGCCATCCCCCATTTAACTCCATAACGGCGAACTCCATAACGGCGACGGCTGGGTAGGATAGTCCCAGGAAACCCTGGATTAAAATAGAGATGGTTAACACCCGCCAGGTTTGGCTCAACTTCCTTGCCCTGCTGCCCGGTACCACCCTAACCGTTCTGACTATTGCTGTTGCGTTTCTGCGGTTCTATGACGAACAAGACTTCCAATTCCTCCAACTCATTGCCGACCCCAGAGCCTGGAGCAACCGACTCACCGTGGCGGCCCTCGTGGTGGCAGTGGTTAATTTCGGCGTTGAGTGGAACGGTCGAAACCGAGAGGCAGACCGCCGAGCTAAAGCAGAAGAACAAGCGACTCGCCGAGCTCGAATCGAAACTGAACGCGATCTTGCGCTCCTGAGTTTTTTAGCGGAACCTTCGGACGACAACCGCCGCAAGCTAACCCAAGTGCTGGCTGTGCTGAATGAATATCGCGATAGCCTGAGCTAGCGCTCTCCAGTTTCTGCGGCGGGGTAGGCCAACAGCTTTCCTGCTCAGCCCAAACAACGGGGATCGTTGGTATGACTCTAAATCGCCGATGTCTTTGGCTTGCGGGCCTGTTCCTGCCCAAGGGCCACGATACTCGCCACCACCAGCACCATGCCGAAGATCTGCCGACCCTGGAGGCTTTCTTGCAAGAGCAACCAAGCGAGGGCCACGGTTAAGACGGGGTTGCTAACGGCCACGATGGACATCGATGCGGCCCGCACCAGATGAATGCCGACGTTGTAGCAGAGTTGCCCCAGCAGCGTTAGGGCCGCTGCGATCACGCTCAGCCCCCACAGGATGCCCCACTGCTCCGGGGGCACCTCAATTTGAATGAAAAAGAGGCTGAGGGTAGACCAGAATGCCATGATGGCAAAGTTGATCAGCGTGAAAGGGACTGGATGAATGTGGCGAAAACAAATCTGCGCCTGTACTCCTTGGAGGGAATAGGCCACACTAGCCCCTAGCGCAGCCCCCACCCCCAGACCGAGCGATGCGGTAGCGCTCCCGGCAAAACTGGGCACTACTAGCAAACTGCCCAGCATCACCCCCACCGTTACCGCCAGCCGCAGCCGACTGGGCCGACTGCCAAAGACAACCCAGGTTAGTAAGCCTGTGATCACCGGGTGCATGAAAAACAGCACCGTGGCCACCCCGGCTGGAATGCTGGCAATGGCGACAAACAGCAGCGCCATGGCCAGGTACAAAAAACTACTGCTCATGAGGGCTAGGCGGAGGGTGGGACGCCGCTCTGGTTGGAGTAGTTGAGTCAACGCCTGGGTTGTTGTGGGATACAAGCGATAGGACAGCAGAATGACCGCTGGCAGAATCAGGATGGATCTCAGGTGCAGCACTAGCAGGGAGTGGGACAGCGTTGGGGCCAGGAAGCCACCCCAACTTCCCTGACCGAGAATGCTGCTTTCTGAAAAAATCACCCGCAGCAGCACATTTTGCAAGGCCAGCCCCAGTGACCCCACCACCACAATCAAAAATCCCCGCACGACCCACCCCTCATTTAAGTGCTCCAGGGCCTCTCTTAATCCCTTTAGCAAAGCATAGGAATTCCTGCCTTGACTTCCCACCCTAGAGAGATGCTGTGGGTTTGGCCCTATCTCACAGTAGCAGGCGTACCCAGGCCACCACGGTGATCAGTAACCGGAATCCATCCATAGGCGAAGACCAAACGAGCCAAGTTCGACCGTGAGGGCATAGCCCATGCTGAAGGTGGGTGCTGCGCCAACCTAGCGTCATGGTGATGTAAACCCAGCGTAATAATTGACAGCCTGTCTGTTGATACTGAACGCCTAGGTCTCAATAATACGGGGCCAGTGGGGCAGGCTCTGTCACACCGCTGGGTGGATCATCTGGCCCCAGTCGGCACTCAGGGGTGCCGCTTGACCTGATCTTAGTGTACCGAAGCTAGCTATCCATGTCCCGATTTAGCCGTCATCCTGCGCTGTCCTATGCGCCGATTGTTCTCTTGGCCATGGGTGTTGCTGGGGGCATCTACCCAGTCAGCGCCACAGCCACCAACGTCTCAGTCTATCCTGCTAGAAAAGTGGGAGAATCATCCCAGGTAGCCCACCGCCAGCCCCAGCCCAGGGAGGGTAGCCCAGAAGGCGCATCCACGCAGGAATCCCCTGATGCCGCCCAGGGCCATCACCACCACGACACCCTAGAGATTCCCATGGGTCAACCTGTCCCTAGCCTGCAACTGGTGGTACATCCCGATGCGAAACAGGGCTGGAATCTGGAACTGCAAGTCAGCAACTTTCGCTTTGCCCCAGAGCTGATCAACCAAGCTAACCAGCCTAATATGGGCCATGGGCATCTCTACATCAACGGCGAAAAGCAAGGGCGGGTCTATGGGCCGTGGCTACACCTGCCCCACTTACCCTCCGGGCAAAACACCATTACCGTCAGCCTCAATGCCAACGGCCATGAAGCCCTCACCCACCAAGGCCAGCCCATTGCTGCAACCATAGTGATTGAGGTGCCGGAGTAGCCCCCAGGGCCACCCAAGGGACTATTCCGCGCCGGAGGGTGGCCGATGGCCTTGCTCAAAGGCAAAGCGCACCAGTTGAGAACGGTTGTCTAATTTTAATTTGGTCAACATATTGCTGAGGTGGGTTTGTACGGTGCGGGGGCTAAGGCAGAGGTGGTCGCCAATTTGTTTGTTGGTAAAGCCCTGCACCACCTCCCAAAACACCTTGGTTTCGGCGGGGGTGAGGGGCAGTGGATTGAGCACAACAGGGGCTTCACGGGGCGGTAGGGCCGACTGGGTAAACACGCCCCGCATCCGTGCCGAGCGATCAATGGCTCCCTGCACCTTGGCGATGAGCTCTTTGATATGGAACGGCTTGGGGAGGTAGTCATCGGCCCCTATCAGGTGCCCCTTCACGCGGTCATTCACCTCGCCCAGGCTAGAGAGAAAGATAAACGGTACCGCTTGCCCTACCGGAGTGGCCCGCAACTGCTTGCAAAATTCCAGCCCATCCATTCCCGGCATCATAATGTCCGACACCACCACATCCACGGTCTGGGTCGCCAATAAGTCCAACGCCGCCTGGGCCGTCTGAGACTGAAACACCTGATAGTTCTGGGCTTGGAGGCGGCGAGAAAGGGCCACCAGCAAAATTGAGTCGTCATCAACAAGGAGAATTGTCTTCATGCAGAAGCACCTCTGATCGGAGTGAGTTGAAGAAAGCGCAACGTCCTGCGCCCGTTTGGGTAGATGAGACTCACAGATGGAAATGTAACCGTCGCCATCAAGGGCAAGGCCCAAGACACGCCGGAGAATACCTGCACACCCCATTGGGTATGGCCGACCATATTTGTCTAGAATGCCCAAAATTCTGAGAATCCATCACGCGAATGCTCAGTGGTATCACTGAACTTCTGGTCGATGCTTCAGCCCACGGCCCTAGCCATGTCCCCAAATCTTCTAGTGCGCCGTCTTCCCTCGATCTTTATTGGGCCTTCAGCCCCTGGGAGAAGTCCTGAAAAATGTCTTAAGCCTGGTCAAATCGTTTTCAAACCATCCGTTTTAAGGCAAAAAGCAGATTAGACTGTGGTTTGTCTTGTCGTATTCTGGGCAAATTGCGATGTACGAACGGCTTACCCCCCCCACCGTGGGCGAACGCATCACCTTCAAAGACGGCGAACCCGTCGTGCCAGACAACCCGATCATTCCCTACATTCGCGGCGACGGTACGGGGGTAGACATTTGGCCAGCGGCCCAGCGGGTGTTTGATGCGGCGGTGGCGGTGGCCTACGGTGGTCAGAAAAAAATCGAGTGGTTCAAAATCTACGCGGGCGACGAAGCCTGCGAACAGTACGGCACCTACCAATACCTACCGGAAGACACCCTCAAGGCGATTCAGGAATACGGGGTCGCCATCAAAGGCCCGTTGACTACTCCCGTCGGCGGCGGCATTCGCTCGCTGAACGTGGCGCTGCGGCAAATCAACGACCTCTACGCCTGTGTGCGCCCTTGCAAATACTACGCGGGCACCCCTTCCCCCCACCGCAGCCCCGAAAAGCTGGATGTGATCATCTATCGGGAAAACACCGAAGACATCTACCTCGGCATTGAGTGGAAGCAGGGCGATCCGACTTGCGACCGCCTGATCAAACTCCTCAACGAAGACCTGATCCCCGGCACCCCGGAGCACGGCAAAAAGCAAATCCCCCTAGATTCCGGTATTGGCATTAAGCCCATCAGCAAAACCGGGAGCCAGCGCCTCGTCCGCCGCGCCATGAAACACGCCCTGCGCCTGCCCAAGGACAAACAGCAAGTCACCCTGGTACACAAGGGCAACATCATGAAGTACACCGAAGGAGCCTTTCGCGACTGGGGCTACGAACTGGCCACCACCGAGTTTCGGGCCGAGTGCGTCACCGAGCGGGAATCCTGGGTGCTGGGCAACAAAGAAGCCAACCCCGATCTGTCCATCGAAGACAACGCCCGCCAGATTGAACCGGGCTACGATGCCCTCACTCCCGAAAAGAAAGCGGCCATCTGCGCCGAAGTAGAAGGCATCCTCGCCGCCATTTGGGACAGCCACGGCAACGGCCAATGGAAAGACAAGGTGATGGTCAACGACCGCATCGCCGACAGCATCTTCCAGCAAATCCAAACCCGCCCCGACGAATACTCCATCCTCGCCACCATGAACCTAAATGGCGACTACCTCTCGGATGCGGCGGCGGCCATCGTCGGCGGCTTGGGCATGGGGCCAGGGGCCAACATCGGCGACACCTGCGCCATCTTTGAAGCCACCCACGGCACGGCCCCCAAACACGCCGGACTCGACCGGATCAACCCCGGTTCCGTCATTCTCTCTGGGGTGATGATGCTGGAATATATGGGCTGGCAAGAGGCCGCAGACCTGATCAAAAAAGGGATGGGAGCCGCCATCGCCTCCCGCGAAGTTACCTACGACCTCGCCCGCATGATGGAACCCCCGGTGAACCCACCCCTGAAGTGTTCGGAGTTTGCCGAAGCCATCATCAACCACTTTGGTGATTAGGTAAATCAAGCTGAAACATAACGCCTCTTATTTCCTGTGATGCATTTAGGTAAACTTTTGTGCATCGCAGGATTTATTTTTTATAAAAACTTAGTCAAGCATTATGGTGTCCTTCTGCAAAATTGGGCATCCTAAAAGAGTAAACTACTAAATTTAGTTATGTCTTTCCTACTACTTCTGCTAACGCTAGGGGCAACCACCGTAGCTGCTATTCTCTATCAAAAGCTTCAATCCCTTCAAAATGAAAGACGTATTGAACAACAAAAAGCGAAAGAATCTATTGATCAGCTCCAAGCTTTCAAACAAAAATATGGTGATATCATATCAAAGGCCCAAGCCGCACAGAAGCTAGACAATCAGATTACAATTACTAGAGATCGACTAAAAGAAATACAACAGCAGGCTAATCTCAAAGAACAAGATATTAATCATAGGATTGGTATCTTAACCCAAAAACTAGAAGAACTCGAAGAGAAAGACTTTATTGAAGAATTTGGCTTCTATGAATCGAAATACGATTTCGGGAGCGCCTCAGAGTACAAAGCAAGACTGGATGATATACGGAGTCAACAAAAGATTTGCTTAAAGAACAAAAACGCTGCTATTTGCAACACAGAATGGACGGTTTCTGGAAGCAAGAAGCAAGGCCAAAAGATGGTCGAGGGCTTCTTGCGGTTAGTGTTACGAGCTTTTAATGGCGAATGTGATGCAGCTATAGGGAAGGTCAAGTATAACAATGTTCAGACAATGGAGAATCGTATCTCCAAAGCCTATGAAACGTTGAACAAACTTTCTGAGACTACTCACTGTGAAATCACAGATTACTACCTACAGTTAAAACTAGACGAGCTTCACCTAGTTCATGAATATCAGGAGAAAAAACAGCAAGAGCAAGAAGAACAAAGATTAATTCGAGATCAGATGCGCGAAGAGGAGAAAGCCGCAAAAGAACTTGAAAAAGCAAGGATAGAAGCAGAAAAAGAAGAGAAGTGCTATCAAGAAGCTTTAGAAAAAGCCCGTAGAGAAGCTGAAAATATAAGCGGTGCTGCCCAAGACAAACTACTGGCAAAAATCCAAGAGTTGCAAAAGAGAGTTGATGAGGCCGAGACTAATCGGCAACGCGCCATTTCTCAAGCTCAGCTTACAAAAAGTGGATATGTCTACATTATTTCAAATATTGGCTCCTTCGGAGATAACGTCTATAAGATTGGCATGACAAGAAGGCTTAATCCAGAAGATAGAATTTCTGAACTCAGTAACGCTTCTGTTCCGTTTCCCTTTGATATACACGCCATGATTTCGTGTAGCAATGCTCCAGAGCTTGAGTCAAAGCTACACAAATTATTTGATAATAGGCGCATTAATAGCGTTAACTCTCGAAAAGAATTTTTCAAGGTATCGCTAGATGAAATCGTTGCTGCTGTTCAAGAAATTGATAAAGAATCTTCGGTATGCACATCAGAAGTTCGTATTACTAAAGTTGCCGAAGCAGCGGAATATCGTAAGTCGTTGGCAAAGCTTAGAGCAAATGAGTAATCACCCCAATGCAACTCACTGAACTTAGTTAATCACAAGGAAGATTGGTAGTGCATTAGTGCGTGGGACGGAGGAAAATCAGGCAGCGGCTAGCCGATATCGCTAGGGCCACCGATGTCTCTGAAAGCTGGTTACAAGGCTATCGCGTGTTATGACACCGTGCCCAAAGTGGCAGAGGTCACTCCCAAGGTTAAAGGCACTACCCTGGGCGACCGATGCCGTTAATCGAGGTTAGGGTCTAGGGCCGTAACGTAGCTCGGCGTTTCTTCTCCAGCCATCGCGGAGGCGGTTTTGTCTACAGCCAGTAGGTTATCGCCCCAGATTACCTGACCGATGGGGATGCCGTCGCCTCGGTCGGGTTGCCAGTCGCGGCTGACGAATTTTTGGGTGCAGTCTACCACGCCGCCGTGGAAAAAGTGGCCCAGGGTACCGTAGACATCCTGAAGCACCAGGGGCACCGAGGGCCGATGCAGTTGCCCCCGTGAGTTGGGGCTGCGGGCTTTATATTTTGCCCTAGGGAAGAGGCCGTAGAGGTTTTTCAAGGACGCTGAAATCAGTGCCTCGCCCTTCAGTTGGGTGCGTTTGAAGGCGCTGACAGAAATGCAGCCATCCACCTCTTGCAATAGCTTGGGTGCCCACAGGGTCTTGAACCGCACGGGATTGGGGGAGCGGTTGGGATATTCCACACAGTCCAACTGGTCAGCATCCAGCAGGCGCATTCCCTCATCCAGCAGGGCATGAACCCCATTTTTAGCCATGATGGCGTCGAAGGACACCTTCGAGCATACCCCTTCGACGATCAGGATTTCCGCCTGGGGGTTGTGCCGCCGTAAGCCTTCTAGCACTCGACCCAGCACCGCCATACTCACCGTCACCGGAGGCCCCACGGGATAGCCGAGGTTGGGCTTCACCACAATCCGCCGCGCCCCTTGCAACGAGGTCGGCGGTGGGTAGATAAACTCCGCCGTGGGAGCAGTCTGTACCGAAGCGATAGCAGGAGATAGGGGCATTGCAGCGCTGGAATAATGGGGGCTCAGCGATGGACGGTAATTGACGCTATGGTTCAGCAACCGGATGGGCCATCAACCACGCCGTTAACTCATCCCCATCTGCGAGATCCAGCGCCACATCCAGCAACGCCTCCAACTGCGGCAGCGATAGGGCACGAATATGGGCGACCTGATCCTCGGCCAATGCCCCTAAACGACGGGTCAGCAGTCGAATCAGCAGCGCGGCTTCTCCCTTTTGGGTACCAATGTGTTCCCCTTCTTCACGGCCTTCTTCACGGCCTTCTGCAAAGACTTCTTGGTAGAAACGGGTTTGCCGAATATCCGCAATCGTTAGATCCAGCATGGCCAGAATCTCCTGGGTGGTGAAGTTGGGAAACCTGTTGATCAGTATAGCTTCCAGGCTATCGAGGATGGATTGAAAGGCGGTTTGCCCTTGGCCCCTGGCTTGGTCGAGCACCTGCTTGGCGGCATTGGGTAAAGACGCATTGGGCAGCACAATCAACCGTAGGAGAGCCAGGGATAGGGGCAAATCTGTGGCCTCCCGTAGGTCGTTGAGGTACAGCCGCTGAACTTGGCCATGGAGCAGTGTGGCGTAGGGAACTTCACAGCCCAAGTTTTGTTGCGGCGACCGCAGAATCAGCAGCCCCTGCCATGGACGTTCGATTTGGTATTGGTACAGGTAGAGGTGGGTTTCCGCAAAGTAGCGGCCATAGAAGCGCGGGTCGGCCTGCATTTGGGCCTCAATAAAAATGACGGGCACTGATGGATCCTCCGTCAGCGGCATCAACAGCCCGTCGAGGCGAAACTCACTTTCCTTCACCACCGGGGCCACATACTCGAACTGGCAGTCGGCGGGTAGCCCAGGGATCAACTCTGCCAAAAGAGCAGGCTGAGCCAGAAAAATTTGGTAGTAGAGCTTATCCGTTTTCATGGGGTCTGATACTAAATCCGGCTCGTTGCCCCCAGTATCATCCGTGGGCGAGGAGATCTCGCCCCTACCGTTTGCTAGGCCGGGAATCTCAGAACCCCGGTCTCTCGCTATGGAACAACTTAGGCCGCTAGGCGTTCGGCGATGGCGTGGCTCCAGATGTCCGCCAGTTGGGTGACGGTGTCGGCGATCAGGGGTTTGCCGTCTTGGGTGGTGAGGGTGAGGGTATCGCCCTGGACGGTGCCGAGGGGTTGCCAATGGCCTGTCAAGGTTTCAGCCAGGTAGGCTTCCCAGGCGGCTTGGTGCTCAGGCGAAACGGATACCAGAATCCGGGCACCGCCTTCCCCAAACAGCACCCGATCCCAGCGCAGATCCGTTTGATTCGCATCCAAAGGCACCGTTACCGCTGCCCCCAGTTGGCTGCTGATGCAGGATTCCGCTAGCGCAACGGCTAGACCACCTTCAGCAGAATCATGGGCGGAGCGCACCCAGCCCTGGGCGATGCCGTGGCGACAGGCGGCTTGCACTCGTTTTTCTAGGGCCATATCAATGGCGGGGGGGTGGCCCGTGGCTTGGCCCTGCACCACCATCAGATATTCCGAACCGCCTAGGGTAACGAGGGGACGGTCGTTGGCGGTGGCCGTTGCGGTGGTTTCGAGGGTCACACCCAGCAGATAGATCAGATCCCCCGCCGATTGCCAGCCCTGGCCGCAGGTGAAGTTGAGGTTGTCAATCAGGCCCACCATACCGACGACGGGGGTGGGATAGATGGGCTGGGGGTTGCCCTCGCTGTCTACGGTTTCGTTGTACAGGGACACGTTGCCCCCGGTGACGGGGGTTTCAAACTCGCGGCAGGCATCGGCCAAGCCCCGGCAGGCTTCGGCCAGTTGCCAATAGCCGATGGGCTTTTCGGGACTGCCAAAGTTGAGGTTGTCCGTCACTGCTAGGGGTAGGGCACCGACGCAGCTTAGGTTACGGGCGGCTTCGGCCACGGCGGCTTTGGCCCCTTCGTAGGGGTTGAGGTAGACGTAGCGGGCGTTGCAGTCCACCGTAGCGGCCAGCCCTCGCACCACCTCACTGGGTTGATAACCGGGCACCGATTCCAGCGGACGCAGCCGAATCACTGCCGCATCGCCCTGGCCGGGGCATTGCACGGTGTTGTTCTGCACTTGGTGGTCGTACTGACGGTAGACCCATTGTTTAGAAGCAATAGTAGGCTGACCCAAAAGCTGGTGCAGAATCACCGTCCAGGCGGTTGCACCCGTCTCCTTAGCCAGTCCCGATACCGTGGCTGTGGGCAGGCTGGCTTCACTCCAATCCCAGGCTGCTTGGGCATAGGCCGGAGGTTCGGGCAGCAGGTCGCGGTGGTAGATGGGGGTATTTTCCGCCAGGGCCAGGGCCGGAATTTCGGCAGCGACTTCACCTTTAAATAGAATCCGCACGATGGGATCTTCGATTACCGTACCCGCCACAACGGCGTGGAGACCCCAGCGCTCAAAGACTTCGATGACTTCAGCTTCTCGACCCGCCGCCACCACAAACAGCATCCGCTCCTGGGATTCGGACAGCAGATACTCGTAGGGCACCATGCCCGTTTCCCGCACGGGAATGAGGTCGAGGTCTAGCTCGATGCCGACGCCACCCTTGGCCGCCATTTCTGAGGTAGAACAGGTGATCCCCGCCGCGCCCATGTCTTGCGCCGCCACGATGGCCCCGGTTTTGAAGGCTTCCAAACAGGCTTCCACCAAGGATTTTTCCAAAAACGGATCGCCCACCTGCACCGCCGGACGGTCGGCCTCGGATTCGTCGGTGAGTTCGGCACTGGCAAAGCTGGCCCCGCCCATGCCATCACGCCCGGTGGTGGAACCGACATAGAGGACGGGATTCCCCAGCCCCGCCGCCCCAGATTTCACAATATCCGGCGTTTCCATGATGCCAATGGCCATGGCGTTGACCAGGGGATTGCCGTTGTAGGCCGCGTCAAAATAGACCTCGCCGCCCACCGTGGGCACCCCAAAGCAGTTGCCATAGTGGGAAATGCCCGCCACCACGCCCTGGCACAGCCGCCGAGTACGGCTATCGGCCAAATCGCCAAATCGCAGGGAATTCAGCACCGCAATGGGCCGCGCCCCCATGGTGAAAATGTCGCGCAGAATGCCGCCCACCCCCGTCGCCGCGCCTTGAAACGGCTCCACCGCCGACGGATGGTTGTGGGACTCAATTTTGAAGGCCACCCGCAGGCCATCCCCCGCGTCGATGATGCCCGCATTTTCCCCTGGCCCCACCAGCACCCGTGGCCCCTCGGTGGGGAACTGCTTCAGCAGCGGACGCGAGTTCTTATAGCAGCAGTGCTCCGACCACATCACCCCAAACATACCCAGCTCGGCCCGGTTGGGATGGCGACCCAGGCGCTCCACAATCTCGTCATACTCTTCCGGCTTGATGCCCTCAGAGGCAATCTCTTCGGGGCTGAAGGGAGCGGCGGCGTAGGCGGTCATGGTAGGCGCTCGAAAAACGACGAAAAATCTGCCTACCGATCTTAATTCAAATCCACGGTCGAACGGCCATCTTCGCTGCCTTTATGGCCAGCCATCTGTAGGCGCTACCCCCACGCTCCAAGCCCTTGGGGTTGTCGATGGCCGATAGCAATGGCTAGCCTTTGGGAAAGCTAAGACGAATTCACTGGTCGCCAGGGAAGAGGATGTCGTTCTGTCACTGTGGTCAAGCCAACCCCTTGTCATTCAAAAACTACCCTAGGTAAATGCCCATGAGTGGACTTGAATTACTGACTATTATCATTGGCCTTACTGTTTTAGGCTTCTTATTAAAATCCATCTATTCTCTGAGTCAAAGAAGCCGAAGGATTCAGGCTAAAATCGCCTCTCTAGAGGATGAGAATGCTCGCCTATGGACAACTCAATCTGAACTTTCCAGTGAAGCTAAATGCCTTCAGGACACGGTGGATAACCTGACGGCGGAGAATCGCAGCCTTAGACAACGCAACGCTATTATTCAATCCTTTGAATCCTTATCTATTGAGCAGCTCTCTGCGATTGAGAATAATCTCGATCTTGTGATAAATCGCGACAAGCTAACTCAAGCTATTACAGAAGCTGGAAGCCAGAAGACAAACCTAGAGATTGAAATTAATCAACTTAAGCAAATTGTTGACCTCTGGCAAGAGGAATATCGAAGAATTGAAGCCCAGCACGAAGAAATTATCGATTACGACCAACGCCTCAAAGCCTATCCTGGGTTACTCCAACAGCAAGAGGGACTCATCCATAGAATTGATGAGATAGAACAGGAAAAAGCAAGCCTAACTGAACAACTCTGGCAAGCTCAAGCCCAAATTGAACGAGACTTACAAGGGCTACACCGCATCAAGATCGTTTCTGCCTGCCGTCAGCACAGCACGAGTGACAGAGAGCTTTTTCATGCCACGATTGACATGAACTTTGGTCGTGTACGCGAAGCCCTCGACTTTGCTGAAACCATGTTTGATGACGTTCTAGATGTCTGGGATTCCGCCCGTGTCTCCGCTGACGCCTCCAACTTTATCCGTCCTGATGATGCTTACCGTGCTTTACAAAGTTTGGCTTGGTTTGGGCAGCACTACTTTGAACAGGATGGCGACATTGGCGATAACCTGTACGGCTTTTTGAGAGAAAACTACAATCTGGAATGCACTCCAGAAAGCAAAACCGTTGAAAATGACAAAAAGCTACGAGATGAACGGTGCTTTTGGAACGGTAGTCAACGCAAGGAAATGTTTAAACACGTTAAACTTGGCGGCGGCACAGGAATGAACAAAATTCTACGTATCTACTTTAATATTAACCGCGAGAGCCAACGGATCGAAATTGGCCACTGCGGCAAACATTTGTCGAACTAGGCAACCTGGTTGACTGACAAAAGCTGCTGCTTCGGGCGCGAAAACCGCGCTCCTACAGCCCTGGATTCATTTAGGAAGCAGGTCTCCTGACCCTTCGACGGAATGGGTTTTAGCAAGTTTTGTCAGTCCATCAGCTAGGCAACTCATTCAGCATTTAGGACTTGTTGATAGTCCTCAGCTTTGAGTTTGCGTTCCATCAGAGCGGCAACGGCTTCTTCAGCCGAAATGTCGCCCTGGAGGAGGCGATAAACTTGTTGGGAAATGGGGGCCGAAACGTTTTCTCGCTGGGCAATGGTCATCAGCACTTTGGCGGTATTTACCCCTTCGGCGGTGCTGCCCAGTTCATCCAAAATCTGCGCCAAAGATTTGCCTTGGGCAAGACCATAGCCCACCCGATAGTTGCGGCTGAGGGGGCTGGTGCAGGTGGCCAACATATCCCCCAAACCAGAGAGGCCAAGAAAGGTTTCGGGCTGTCCGCCGAGGTGGGTGCCAATACGCATCACTTCGGGCAGGGCGCGGGTAATGAGAGCAGAGCGAGCATTAGAGCCGAGATTTAGCCCTTCACAAACGCCGACCGCAATGGCAATCACGTTTTTCAGGGTGCCCCCTAGTTCGGCTCCTAGGGGGTCGGTGCTGCGATAGGTACGAAAGTTTTCTGAGGCGAAAATATGCTGCACAGCTTCGGCGGCGGTTTCGTTTTCGCAGGCGATTACCGTAGCGGCAGGAAGCCCCTGCTCAATTTCTTTAGACAAATTAGGGCCAGACAAAACCGCAACCGCATGGTTGGGAAAAGCGTTTTGAAAAATGCGGGAAGGGGTCAGCGTTGTTCCGGGATCAAGTCCTTTAGTGGCCGTTACCAAGATGGTGGTTTCAGGAATGTTGAGATCCTTCAACTGATTGACTAAATCTGGCACACCCTTCATCGAAATGGCAGAGATAATCACTTCCGCCCCATCAACGGCTTCTGTTAGGGACATATTCCCCCGCCGAGACCACATTTTGACGTGGTGATCGTTGCTGTTGGCAATGTGGGCTAGGGCGCTGCCCCAAGCTCCAGACCCCAAAATAGTAAGGGTAATTTGGCGGTGCTTATAGGTTTCAAAAATGTCGTTAGTCGTTTGGGGAATGGAAAGGGTGGCAGTCATAATTATTGGGGGTTGGTTATGGGTTGTTGGGGAGCGGGGAGAGATACTAGAGCGTCTTGGGGCGTTCGTATGAAAAGGTTGGGATAGCTTAGCCTGTACCGAATTGTTGCCTTTTGCCCTTCACGTTGTGCTGTCTAAACTTCTTGTAGCGCCGCCTCCCGTCCCAAGGCATAGTCGGGAATGCAGTTGGTTTCCATAAATCGATGGTACGCCTGGATGTTGCGATCACAGCGTTCCTCGTCCCAGTTGCAGTGGTGGCGCAGAACTTGGGCGACGGTGGGCAGGGCGTTGAATCCGTAGTCGTGGTGCATGGCCAGGGTGGTGCGGCGACGCAGGATATCTATGAAAGTCTGGGCCATTTCGGATTGGACAGCAAAGACAATCTGGGCCTGGATATCGGAATAGGCAGGATGGATAGGTTGGGCGAGGTCGGGAGACTCATCCACCAGGGCCAGCACTTGGGGCGTTTGGGCACCGTACAGGCTCAGCAGGTGGTTGAGGACGGGGGGCGCGATGCGATCTCGGTAGCGTTCGGTGAGGGGAAGCACCTGGGGATCATCCAATCTCAGGGCACCGGGCAGGGGGCGGCGATGGGTAGGGCAGGGGGGCACGGGTTTGCCCCGCTTGCGGAAGGTGGCATCGACAAATTCTTCCCCTACCTGGCGATGGGTGGTGAGTTTGCCGCCGATTAGGGAAATCAGGTTTTGGGCACCC
This sequence comes from Leptolyngbya sp. BL0902, assembly GCF_016403105.1. Taxonomy (NCBI): domain Bacteria; kingdom Bacillati; phylum Cyanobacteriota; class Cyanophyceae; order Leptolyngbyales; family Leptolyngbyaceae; genus Leptolyngbya; species Leptolyngbya sp. BL0902. Next base: position 3,991,910 of record NZ_CP046155.1, on the reverse strand, counting down.
TCGCGGCTGTGGTCGTGCAGGATGTGGGCGCGGGTGATGCTGCCCGCTTTTTTGCCCTCGGCATAGGGCAGGGGGCGGACGCCGGAATAGGTGAATCGCACATCGTTGCGGGTGAGGTGAGCCGCCGGGAGAACGCGGTTGGTTTCGGCGATTAGGTAATCCACCTCGGCATCGTCGGCTTTGATCGGGTCGAGGGGGCCGTTGTAGCGTTCGTCGGTGGTGCCTATCAGCACTTGCCCCAGCCAGGGCACAATGAAAAAGGGCCGCCCGTCGGTTTTGGCCTCCACATACAGGGCCGACTCCGGCGCACCGGGGAAGCGATCCACAATCAGATGACTGCCCTTGGTGCCGCCAATTTGCCGCCCTTGGCTGAGGGGCGATTCGCTCAGGCCACAGACCGCATCCACCCAGGGGCCGGAGGTATTAATCACCACAGTTTTAGCGTGGGTTTGCACCTGGGCCACGTTTTGCCCAAGACCATTCTGACTTAGCCCATCCCGCACCGTCAGACCCACAATCCGCTGATTCTGCACCTGAATATCCGTCACCTCGGCATAGTTCAGCACCGTGGCCCCGGCCTTGTGCGCGTCTAGGATATTCTCCCAGCACAGCCGCTCGGCGTATTCCACCTGGGCATCGTAGTATTGGGCGGCTCCAGCCAAGTCGTCGCTATCCATCGCCCGAAAGAGTTGGCGAGTGCTCTGGCGCGACAGCATCCGATGGTTGGGCAAGGATTTGTCGTAGCTCAGCACGTCATAGAGCACCATCCCGGTTTGAATCACCCGGTAGTGACGGGAGCCGCTGCGGTAGATGGGAATCGTCATCTGCACAGGCTTGACCAGGTGGGGCGCGTTACGCAGTAAAACCTCCCGTTCGTGGAGGGATTCGCGCACTAAATGGAACTCAAAATATTCCAAATAGCGCAATCCCCCATGGACTAAACGGGTAGACCAACTGGTGGTTCCTCCGGCAAAATCGCCCTTTTCAAGGAGGAGCGTTTTAAGCCCTCTTAGGGCGGCATCTCGCGCTGTGGCTGCTCCATTGATGCCGCCGCCAATGATGATGAGATCGTAGGGTTGGGTGGCGATGGCCTGGAAGTTTCGCATGGATGATTACAGTATTTTTCTGAATGGTGGTTGGTTATAACTGGCTGGCAGCGGTGGGGAAAATTTAGCCTGCTTCAGCAGATATTTTCGCTAATCCGAGGAGTTGGCTCCTCCTACTAAATCCCGGTTTTTGATCCACGATTGAAAAATCGATCCCGCTCTGGCTGAGCTTGTCATTGGCATAGCCCCCTCAACGGGGAAAGACTCAGTTGATGTAGGGGGTTTTCTATGTGAATTTAGCATCGGTGGTTGGAGTGGGTGAGCCAAGGCATCACCGTCCAAGGCTCACAGCAGCAACCCTCTCACGACCATTGGGAGGAAGGGCTCAGGTAAGGTGAGCCCCTTTGTCATCTCGCTTGGCTAACACGGGAACCTACGCCAGAACCAGTTCCCGCTCGGGTTCATTAGATTCGGTGGTGTCGATGGTGCTATCCACGGCCTCGTCCACCATGCCGATGGCATTGGCTTCGCGGAACATATGATTAGCCCACTGCTGCACATCGTAGCGAGTAATCGCCCGATAGAGAGCCTGCATTCGGCGACGCTGTTCTTCGGCGGGCATTGCTAGGGCTTGGTCAATGCATTCATCCATATCCTGATCCGAGTAGGGATTGGTGAGAATAGCTTCGGGCAATTCTACCGCCGATCCGGTAAATTCTGACAGCACCAATACGCCATCTTCCCCTTGGTGGGCGGCGATATATTCCTTCGCCACTAGGTTTAAACCATCGCGCAGGGGCGGAATCCAGGCAATGTCTGCTGCTTTGTACATCGCCACCAAATTCTCAAAGGAAACAGGTTCCGTGAACAGCACAATGGGGTTCCACGTGAGGGAGGCAAAGCGCCCATTAATTTGTCCGACTAATTGCTCAATTTCGCTTTGGGCGGTTTTGTAAACGCGCATTCCGGCGGCAGGTTTGGCGGCGGTCAAAATCAGGTTCACCTTGCCACGCAGTTCAGACCGTCGTTGCAGTAGGCGTTCATAGCACAGCAGCATTTCCTTGGTGCCCTTCACATAATCCACCCGGCCAGCGGAAACAATCAGTTTGTTATCGCCAATATCGGCGCGAATTTGGGCTACCTTATCGTGCACTGAGGGCTTATTCACCAATTCCTGAATGTAGGCCGGATTGGTGCCCACCGGGAAAGCATCCACATTCACCGTGCGACCGTTATACTCCAGTTTAGTGGTCATGTCTGGCTCAGAAAGGGCCGTACCAAAGGGGGTAAAGGCTTCGGGAACAGGTTTACGCTCTACCAATTTCACATCGCGCAAACTGCGGGCAGCGGAGACAAAGTTCTCCACGTAGCGGGGAATATGGAAACCGCAGAGATCACAGCAGAGCAGGCTGTCTACAATCGCCTCGCGCCAGTGCAAGATGTTGAACACATCCGCCGCAGGGAAGGGCGTGTGATGGAAAAAGGCAATTTTTACATGGGGCATTTTCTGCCGGATGTAGTAGGGTGTCAGCCACAGGTTATAGTCATGAATCCAAATCAGGGCATCGTCTGCGGCTTCCTCACAGGCGGCTTCGGCAAATAGCTTGTTAATGTGCTGAAAATTCTCCCAATCCGAGTTTTCGTAGGTAAAGTGGGAGGGAAAGGAGTGCAAAATAGGCCAAATTGATTCCTTCGCCGTAATGTAATAGAAATCCTTGACCCGTTCAGCACTGAGGGGAATGCGACGAATGACGGCATTCTCACTCCATCCATCCATCGTCACTCGGTTGTCAAAATCTGCTTCCTCATCAGATTTTACTTGCTTCCAGGCTACCCAAGTGCTGCTTTCTGCATTGGCAAAAAAACTTTTTAGCGTCGGCACAATACCATTGGGACTTTTCTTTTCTCGATAATAGGTCTTGCCATTCTCCACCACCTCATCATAGGGTTCACGATGATAAAGGATGACTAAAGAGGATTTCATGATGCTCACTCCGCCATAGAACGGATTGTTGTCTATGGCTATTAGCCTAGTCAACTCCGTCTACCTTGCCATCTACCAGGGGGGGGATACTGGCTTGTTTGGCCAAGGAATGATCTATTGAGCGGTGGAAATATCTGGAACGGTGGGAATATCTGGAACAAGGCATCACCTTAGTCCGCCGGATAGCCATAGCCCCATTAGCTAAAGGCGATAGACGCCCCTAAGAAAGCTGGCAGATACGATGATAAAAAGCCTTGATCTCATCTAGATTAGGTGGCGCACTCGCACAACCTAACCAGCCCACAATTCTCGATGGAGGTTGAGTTTCGCGTCGCTACCGTCCGCCAGCCAGTCCGAGGGCCAACTATCCCAGCTTTGAAGCGGGGCACCTCTTCCTGTCAAAGATTCACGACCTTGAGCGTCTGCGCTGGGTTCTGTTGTACTACAATGCCTGTGTTGGATGCAGTATTCTTGGCTGGGCCTGTCTGGGTGGCCTGGGTTAGCAGCGATGTGGCGCTGGCCTATGGAGCTTTTAGCCAAGAGAAACTACACTGCATGAGTCCCTTGGGGTTGGCTCCAGCCTCGGCCCCTGCTACCCGTTATCCCCTTAGGCAGCTATGGCCCCTAAAAACAGCGACGTTTCGGAAAAGCAAAAAGCCCTCACGATGGTGCTCAGCCAAATTGAGCGCAACTTTGGTAAAGGGTCGATTATGCGTCTGGGTGAAGCCAGTCGGATGCAAATTGAGACCATCCCCACCGGGGCGCTTACCCTAGATTTAGCCCTGGGGGGTGGCTTGCCCAAGGGCCGTGTGATTGAAATTTACGGGCCAGAGAGTTCCGGGAAAACCACCGTGGCCCTCCATGCCATTGCCGAAGTACAAAAATCGGGGGGGGTGGCAGCTTTTGTGGATGCGGAGCACGCCCTTGACCCGGTCTATGCCAAGGCGTTGGGGGTCAATATTGACGAACTGCTGGTGTCTCAGCCGGATACCGGAGAAATGGGCCTAGAGGTGGTCGATCAGCTAGTGCGGTCTTCAGCCATTGATGTGGTGGTGGTAGACTCGGTGGCGGCCTTGGTGCCCCGCGCCGAAATTGAAGGAGAAATGGGCGATGCCCACGTGGGTTTACAGGCCCGATTGATGAGCCAAGCCCTACGGAAAATTACGGGCAGCATTGGCAAGTCGCAGTGTACAGTTATTTTTCTCAACCAACTGCGACAGAAGATCGGCATTTCCTATGGCAACCCCGAAACCACCACCGGAGGTAACGCCCTCAAGTTCTATGCTTCGGTACGACTAGACATTCGCCGCATCCAAACCCTGAAGAAGGGCACAGAGGAATACGGCATCCGCGCCAAGGTGAAAGTAGCCAAAAATAAAGTCGCTCCCCCCTTCCGCATTGCTGAGTTCGACATTCTCTTTGGCCAGGGCATTTCTACCATGGGCTGCTTAGTCGATTTGGCCGAACAAACCGGAGTGATTACCCGCAAGGGCGCTTGGTACAGCTACGAAGGCGACAACATTGGCCAAGGACGCGACAACACCATTACTCGTCTTCTAGAAGACAGCGCCTTTGCAGTGAAGGTGGAAGCCCAAGTGCGCGAAAAACTGGCCATCAACGGCAACCCCACCGCCATCGAAGAACCCGAGGCCGGGGAGGAAGATCAACTGGAGGAGGGCGAAGACCTCTAGGGCATCGCGTTTCGTCGCTGTTTTCTGGGTGCGTTACCCCACCCCCACTTTTCTTCAGCCAGCTTCAGGCTATCGAATCTGCCCCCTCCAACCCACGGCTCCCAGAAGGCTAGCTGAAGAACGCCCCCCTCCTCCCCTATTCTGTGCAAAGCAAAAAATTAGGCTGAGTCCCTTGGAGAGCTCAGCCTAATTTCGTGACTTTTTGAACGGGCCTGACGGGATTCGAACCCGCAACTTCCGCCGTGACAGGGCGGTGCTCTAACCGGTTGAACTACAGGCCCCCGTGTGGGGCGATTTCTATAATGTGGCTTTATGGGGCGTTTGTCAACTCAAGAACCCAGAAAATTGTAAATTTCTAGTTCCGGCAGCTCCAAAACGCGATTGATGATGAAGCCGCAGGGCGTATCTCCCGCCTAACGTCTTCCTTGCTGGGCTTCGTGGTGGCGCAGCAGGTGTTCGATGGTTCCTAGGCGATGGTGCCACACCTGAAGGCGGTAGGCGCTGTTGGCCGTTTCAATCAGCATTTGCGAGGTGAGCGGCTCTCGCACGCGGGTGAGCCCCTGCTGCACGCGATCTAGCCCGCGCTGAGAGGGGGAGTCGGCCAGGGCAATAAAGTCGGCTTCTAGCTGGTTCACGTTCTGCACCCACTGCTCTAGGACGGAGCGTTCCATCCATAGTTTTTGCTGACTCAGCAGCCAATTCCACTCCCGCTGGAGGGCTTGGTAGCGCTCTAGGGCCAGGGGGACGGGGGCGCTGGGGGCTGGGGTAGCTTGGGTTTGGGCAAGGAGGGTGTCAAAGCTGGAATTGAAGTCAGCGGCGGCAAAGAGGGCAAAGCCAGGGGTGGGCAAGTCGCGGGCGGTTTGCATTTGATCGAGGGCGGCCTGGGTGGAAAGGTTGTAGATGCGAATGCCGGGAATCACTAGGGCTGATCCAAAGGTTTGCCCCCCCAGCCAGGGGCGCAGCAGTTGCTCGAAGCGGCTGGTGTCTTGGGCATAGCTCATCAATACGACCCAGTCGATGTGGCCTGCCTTGGCCCAGGTGCCCCAATCCTGCTGAATTTTTTGTAGCCGTTCATGCTCAGGGTGGGCAAACACCGCCGCCGAGATCACCAGCCCCGGACGCTGTCGCCGCAGGGTGGTGCTGAGGGTGGCAACAAAGGAGTTGACCTGGTGAATGCGGAATTCCGTCCAGCGATCCCACAGCACCCGCTGCTGGAGCTGTTGCCCTTGGCTGAGGCTGGGGTTGGGCCGGGGCGACAGTTCGAGGGGATCGACCCCGGTGATGTTGCGAAAGTTCCAGCGGGCGGCTTCGCCATAGCCGTAGGTGCGATTAGCCCCTGGATCCTGGAAAGGGTAGCGAATGTAGTCGAGGTGGATGCCGTCGATGTTGTACTCCCGCACCATTTCCGACATCAGGCGAATCAGGTAGCTGCGTGCCTCTGGGTTGGCGGGGTCGAGGAAGGGCTTATCTTGGCCGATGGGAATTGTATTGCCCCGGTTGTCATACCCAGCCCAGTGGGGATAGCGAGACAGCAGCGGGCCGGGGTAGTCGGCGGGCAGGTTCAGCAAACGGTTGTGGCGCTCATTGCCTGCGGCAAACACCCACACCCAGGCGTGCAGGGTCATATTGCGGGCGTGGGCCAGTTCCACCGCACTGGCGAGGGGATCCCAGCGGCGGGTGAGGGGATTTTGCTCCGGGGCCACTTGGCTAGGGTAGATGGGATAGCCCGCATTCACCGTTTCAAAGAACACCGTGGTGATGCCCGCAGCGGCGAGGCGATCAAACAACCGGGCCAGCCCCTCTGGGTTTCTGGCCCCTACAATGGTGCCCCGATCTAGCCACACCGCCCGAATCTCTGGCTGGGCGTAGGGCCGTTCCCTGGGAAAACTCTCCCACAGCCCATCCCGCACCGCCAACCAGCGTTCCTTCAGGGCTTCGTGGTTGTCCTCCGCCAGCAGGGTGGGCCAATCCTGTAGGAGTTGTCGGGCCTCCGCCAGCGTTGGATGCAGAAAGGGGGATAGCTCTGATCCCAAATCAACGGTACCCACAGCAGCGGTGAGTACAGGCTCGGCCTCAGCTAGGGTTAGGGTGGTCGGCAGATCGCGGGATTGGGACAGCAGCAGCGCACTCTCCAGACGACCAATCAAGTTTTTCAGTTCTTGCTCCATGGCCAGGGCCACCACCGGGGGCAGGGGCCGACGACCGGGGGTAATCTCAATCACCGCCGGAGCCACTTCGCTGGCTGGATCGGTCACAACTGGAGACGTGCCCCTAGGACTAGGCCGCACTGGATCGATGGCCCAAACGCGGCTACCCATTCCCTGGCCGAGGGCAACGGCGAGAACTAGGGCGACGAGGATCTGCCCCCCTGAGCAACTCATTCCATTGAGAGAGAAGCGGCGTTTCAAGGCATACCTCCTGACCAGGATCGAGACACCGACGGCGCAATTCTGGCACAGTTCTCCCAAAAAGTCCTCCTACGTCCCCGCCGTGGCTCAGGTGCTTGAGTCCCCCAACCTCGTCCGCAGACCTTATCCAACGGGTTGTTTTCACGTCACCCAACACAAAAAACAGGAGCCGGGGAACGCCCAACGACTCCTGTTGATCTAGATGGCCCAACGCCACCTCAGTGACTAACCGCGTGGGAACCTACCAGCTCCGGGTGGGAGACAGGGCGTGGCCGCGAATCAGACTACCCACGGTTTTGGCGGTGATTTTCATCTGCACTAGGGGGTTGGCAGGCACCACGGTTTTGTAGAGGTAGCTGTCGAAGGTGAGCTTCTGCACGTCGATGTCGGAGCACATTTCCACGAAGGCTTCGCGGGTGGCATCGGAACGGTAGAACACCGTTTGCAGCAGATCCAGCACCTTGTAGGTCATGCCGTACTGCTTGTCCCAACGCTTCAGGTACACCTTGAGGTCGTCTTCGGTGGGGATGCGCTGGCCACCGTTGGAGAATTCCACGATGGTTTCGGCACACATCCGGGCCGACTTGGCCGCAAAGTAGATGCCTTCGCCGGAAGACTTGGTGACGGTACCCGCCGCATCGCCCACTAGAGCCACGCGACCGACAACCCGACGGGGACGGGGATGCTCAGGAATGGGGTGTGCTTCCACCTTGATGATTTCGCCGCCTTCCAGACGCTTGGCCGCACGGGCGCGGATGCCAGCCTGGAGCTGCTTGATTTTGGCTTGGTTCACCCGCATGGTTCCGGTGCCCACGGCGACGTGGTCATACTTGGGGAACACCCAGGCGTAGAAGTCGGGGGAGACATCGTTACCGACGTACATTTCCGCCAGGTCTTCGTAGTAGGCCATTTTGTCTTCGGGCAGACGAATCCGCTCTTGGAAGGCGATGGCGTAGTTGTAGTCCCCGGCATCAATGGCCTTGGCCACGCGGGAGTTCGCGCCGTCGGCCCCAATCACCAGATCCACTTGCAGAGACTTGTTATCACCCACCAGACCGTCTTCGCGGTGCTCGGTGTAGTGGAGGGTGTAGGGCTGATTGCTGGACTTGGGCAGGTCTAGGGCGTAGACGGTGCCGTTAATCAGCTTGGCTCCTAGGCTAGCGGCCCGATCCCGCATAAAGCCGTCCATCACCTCGCGGCGGCACATGCCGATGTACTCGTCATCCTTCAGCGTTTCGCCGATGTTGACTTCAATGTTGGAAGGGGAGATCATTTTCATCTTCCGCACCCGGCGGTCGATGATGCTGGGGGGCAGGTCAAACTCATCCACCATGCACAGGGGAATAGCCCCACCGCAGGGCTTGGCGTTGTCTAACTTGCGCTCAAACAAATAGGTCTCGATACCGGCTTTTACCAACGTCTCGGCAGCCGAGGAGCCTGCCGGACCTGATCCTACTACTGCTACCCGAAGTGACAAGGATGTGTCTCCCGAAATCGTGAAAAGCTACGAGAGGCATCCTATCACGCGAATTCAGGCGGATCGGGCCACCTGGGAGAGGATGTAACCAGATTGCAACACTCGTTTACAATGCGACACCTGGATTCGGATGGGATCTATTCCTTAGCCAGAGAGTTTTCTATTTACTGATAAGTATTAATACCAGAAAACGGCTCGATCTCGCCGAGAAGCCTCCAGATGCGTGCCTCGTTCTGGGAGCATCATTCTGGGGATATCATTGTCGGGACGCCATGCCTAACACAGCAACAACGCCATAATAGTGAGTAGCACACTGGCGAGACGAATCACCTAGGCTGAGTATGGAAACCTACCCAATCTTGCAGCAAACCCCGCGGCAACGGGTCAGCGATGGAGCCATGGTGTCCGTCCTGTCTGGGGTGGACGGTGCCCCCTATACCCTGGTGCTGGTGCTGCCCCAGTTGGGAGACTTTGACAGTCTAGAATATGCCTGGTGGGTGCGGCGCGGCTGGGACGAATTGGCGGCCAAGAATGTGACTGTGAGAGCTGTGGGCATTGGCAACCGCGAATCGGGGCAAGCCTTCTGCCAGTTCACGGGCTTTCCTGCCGAACAACTGTGGGTAGACCCCATCGCCGACCTGCACCGCCAGCTTGGTCTATACGAGGGCCTATCGCTCCAGATTCCTGGCCTTGCCCCTGGGCAACGGGCTTGGGTCAACCTGATGCTGATGTGTGCGGGCATCGCCAGCCCCGGCACCTTGGCCGAAGTATTCCGAGGCTATCGCGGCGACCGCAACGCCCCCCAACTAATTGGCGATGATGAAGAAATCAAAGCCTTCCCCCTGCCACCACTGCGGGGACGATTCTTTCGCTGGGCCGGAGGCAGCGGGTTCCAGCGCCCCTTTGAACTCGCCACCCTGCGCCTCCGCAATATGGCCGAAGTGCTGGGTAAATGGAATATCTACGTCCCCGATGCGGCCTACCTCACCCAACGGGGCGGCACCTTTTTATTGGATGCCGATCATCAGCTCATCTATGAACACCGAGATCGCGGCATCCTCGACTTTGCTGAACATAAGAGCAACCCCCTCACATTTTTAACTCACCTCCCAGCAACGATTTCACCGTCGTTGTTAATTGACTAACTTGGCTTAAACCATCGAGGGAAAGGTCGAGTATCTTCTCAGGGATTTCACCCCTATGGGTGCTTTGTTAGACAAGGCATCCTCAGAAAACCACCAAAACATCCGTAAATACTCTGGCATCTTCAGTGTTATAGCTGTGCCAAGATGGGGTCGTAAAGATAAAGCTTCAATAGCACGCTTACTCCCATCACTCCTTGAGCTTGATAAGACATAAAAGTCATATCAAGTTTTGGAAATGTTGAGCCTAAAAATCGTCGAGATTCTCGAGCCCAGGCAATTTTTAGAGCTATAAAAATCAAGAATTATCGCAAACAATAATTCAAATTAGCTGCATGGATCACCCATGTATAGAGAACCTTATGTCTTCTTCTGCCCTTGAATTTCAAGATTATGCCTCTGGGCACAATGCCGCCCCTAGTAGCACTTTTTCCTTCAGCGATTCCTTTACACTCTTCGAGGAAAGTCGCTTTAGTGCTGGCTTCCCAATAAACAATGATCTCAAGCCAGTAGCACTCTCTGAGCTCTCAGCCCTAGATTTTAAGGCTTGGATTCAAGGGATTAGCCACAGTGTTGGAGCAACCCTTAGAAGCTTTGCAGAAAGTTCAGCCTATGAAGAAATCACAGGTCTTGCCTTTGGCGAGAATTATGATCAACAAATTGCAGAGTCTTTAAGGCAGAACTTCCTAGAAGGAAATCTAGCCAATCTCCCCCAATTCCAAATTCTTGATGCCACCATTTTGAATGGTGCCAATGGAGCCTATGCAGCCGCACTTAATACCATCTTTCTTTCAGATACCTTTATCAGCAACGGCAGTTATCAGGACATTACCAAGGTTTTGCTAGAGGAAATTGGTCATTTTATTGATGATCAAATTAATACAATAGATGCTTCTGGAGATGAAGGAGATATCTTTGCGCGCCTCGTCCTAGGCCAAGACCTATGCCTGAATGAGTTAGCGTATTTAAAGCAGGAAGATGATAGCGGATACCTTTGGCTCAACGGCCAATCCATTGCTGTAGAGCAGGATAATACCCTCAGTACGGCCCGTAATATGGGTAGCTTAGTCAGCCCTCGAACCTTTACCGATTGGGTCGGGAGTACTGATACCAATGATTACTACCGCTTTGATATCGGTACCACCAGCAACTTCAGCCTTAACCTCACTGGGCTGAGTGCCAATGCCAATGTCCGGCTGTTGAATAGTGCGGGCTCTGTGCTCCAAGGATCGTATCTGACGGGCAGTAGTTCAGAAAGTATTAGTCGTCAGTTGAGTGCAGGTACCTACTACGCACAGATCTATCGGGCTACTGGTGATACTAAATACATTCTTTCTCTCAATGCCACGCCCCTAGACTATGCAGGCAATACCCGCAGTACTGCTCGCAATGTGGGTACCCTAGTCGGCTCTCGCAGCTTTACCGATTGGGTTAGCAGCGTTGATACCAATGATTACTACCGCTTTGATTTCCGTACTACTAGCAACTTCCGGCTCAATCTTACTGGACTGAGTGCCGATGCTAATGTCCGACTGCTAAATAGTGCGGGCACGGTGCTCCAAGGTTCCTATCTGACGGGCAATAGTGCAGAAAGTATTAGCCGTCAGTTGCGTGCAGGCACCTATTACGCACAGGTCTATCGGGCTAGTGGGGACACGAACTACAGCCTTTCTCTCAATGCTACGCCCCTAGACTCCGCAGGCAATACCCTCAGTGCCGCTCGTAATGTGGGTACCCTAGTTGGTTCTCGCAGCTTTATCGACTGGGTTGGCAGCGTTGATACCAATGACTACTACCGCTTTGATGTCGGTACCACCAGCAACTTCAGCCTCAGCTTAGTGGGACTGAGTGCCGATGCCAATGTCCGGCTGTTGAATAGTGCGGGCTCTACACTTCAAGGCTCTTATCTGACGGGCGATAGTTCAGAAAGTATTAGTCGTCAGTTGAGTGCAGGTACCTATTACGCGCAGGTCTATAGTGCCAGTGGGAACACGGACTACGGCATTTCTCTGAACGCTACCCCCCTAGACTTCGCAGGCAATACCCTCAGTGCTGCTCGCAATGTGGGTACCCTAGTCGGCTCTCGCAGCTTTACCGACTGGGTCGGCAGCGGTGATAGCGATGATTACTACCGCTTTGATATCGGTACTACAAGCAACTTCAGCCTGAGCTTAACCGGACTGAGTGCCAACGCTAATGTCCGACTGCTAAATAGCGCAGGCACTGCCTTTCAAAGCTCTCATCTGACGGGCAATAGTGCAGAAAGTATTAGTCGTCAGTTGAGTGCAGGCACCTATTATGTAGAGGTCTATCGAGCTAGTGGGAACACGAACTACAGCCTTTCTCTCAATGCCACACCCCTAGACTCCGCAGGCAATACCCTCAGTGCCGCCCGCAATGTGGGTACCCTGGTCGGTTCTCGCAGCTTCACCGATTGGGTTGGCAGCATTGATACCAACGATTACTATCGCTTTGATGTCGGTACCACTAGCAACTTCAGCCTCAGCTTAACTGGACTGAGGGCTGATGCCAATGTTCGGCTGCTGAATAGTGCGGGCTCTATCCTTGGAGGTTCTTATCTAACAGGCAATAGTGCAGAAAGTATTAGTCGTCAGTTGAATGCAGGCACCTATTACGCTCAGGTCTATCGGGCTAGTGGTGACACAACTTACAACCTCACTCTAAACGCCACAGCTATTTCGCCAGATCTAGTCATTCAGAGTCCATTTGTACCGAGTTCTGTAACCGTTGGCAATACCGTCAACATCAATAGCTATACACGTAACCAAGGAACGGCTTCTGCTGGCTATAGCTATGTTCGATATTGGCTCTCAGATGATGCCACGCTCAACACCAGCAGTGACCGATTTTTAGGGAATAACTATGTTGGCAGTTTGGCTGCTGGATCTTCAGAATATGACTCGTTTAGCTTCACCTATGATGCCAGTTGGGGTACGGGAACGAAATACATCTTCTTTGAAGCTGACGGCTATAACTACGTCACCGAAAGCAATGAGTTCAATAACGTCGCCGCTGCTGCAATCACCGTCGGTGGACAGCCAGATCTCGTTATTCAGAGCCCATTTGCGCCAAGTTCTGTAACCGTTGGCAATACCGTCAACATCAATAGCTATACCCGCAACCAAGGAACGGCTTCCGCTGGCTATAGCTATGTTCGATATTGGCTCTCAGATGATGCCACGCTCAACACCAGCAGTGACCGTTACTTAGGGGAGAACTATGTCGGTAGTTTAGCTGCCGGGTCTTCAGAGTATGACTCGTTTGGCTTTACCTACAATGCAAGTTGGGGCACGGGAACGAAATACATTTTCTTTGAAGCTGACGGCTATGGTTCTGTGGCAGAAAGTAATGAAGCTAATAATGTAGCTTATCGAGCAATCACCATTAATCCGTTGGCTCAGCCAGACTTAATCGTTACAGATTTATACACACCTAGTTCGATTACTGTGGGTGACTCAATTTCAGTGAGTTATTACGTTAGGAATCAAGGTGCAGGTACTGCTAGCAGCAGTTATGTCAACTACTGGCTATCTAACGACATGACGCTTAGTAGTGACGATTATTTCCTGCGCAATAGATCTATTGCGTCTATTGGTGCCGGAAGCTCAATATACGACTCCGTTAGCTTTTCCTACAGTAGTAGTCTAGGAACTGGGACAAAGTATATTTTGGTTGAAGCTGACGGCTATAACCAAGTTGCTGAAAGCAATGAAGGTAATAATATTGCCTATAGAGCTATAACGATCAACTCATTACCACAAGCAGATCTCATCATTCAAAACCAGTCTGCACCAACTTCTGTTACGGTAGGCAATACGGTCAATATCAGTAGCAATACCCGCAACCAAGGAACGGCTAATGCTGGCTATAGCTATGTCCGCTATTGGCTATCGGATGATGCCACACTCAATACCAGCAGTGACCGTTACCTAGGGGAGAACTATGTTGGAAGTTTAGCCGCTGGTTCTTCAGAATATGACTCATTTAGCTTCACCTACAACTCAAACTGGGGGACAGGGACTAAATACATCCTCTTTGAAGCCGATGGTTATAACTACGTCACCGAAAGCAATGAGTTCAATAACGTCGCCGCTGCTGCGATCACTGTTAATTGGAATTCTGGCTATGTTCCGCCAACCTATCAAGCTTTTGATGCCAATCAAGTTTTTTCACTCCATAGTCACTCTAGTGCCAACCACACCATCTATCTAGATTTTGATGGGCATACTACTACCAACACTGAGTGGAACAGCAGATATAACAATGGTAGTAGTATTGCTACGCCAGCCTATGATATGGATGGCAACAATACCAGCTTTTCAACGGATGAGCGGAGAAATATCTGGAATATTTGGCGTCGGGTGGCAGAAGACTTTATCCCCTTTAATGTGAACGTAACAACTGCGGCTCCTGTCCTATCTGATTTGATTAAAAGTGATAGCAACGATACACGGTGGGGCATTCGTGTCGTAATTGGAGGGAATGGAGCTTGGTATTCTCAAACTGCTGGGGGGACAGCTTATCTTAATTCCTTTAACTGGAATAGTGACACTCCAACCTTTATCTTCAGTGAGAAGTTTTACTCGGAAAAAAGTATTGCTGAGGCAGTGTCCCATGAGGTGGGCCATACCTTAGGCTTGAGTCATGATGGCGTAACTGGTGGGCCTGAATATTATGAAGGACATAATGGCTGGGCTTCTATCATGGGGGTAGGTTATTACCAGGAACTTACTCAATGGAGCAATGGTCAGTATTCAGGAGCTAGTAACACGCAGGACGATTTGGCAATTATCACAGGTAATAACGGATTTGGATATCGTTCAGATGACTATGGCAGTTCCCTAGGCACTGCATCTAGCCTAATGTTTAATGGCTCAACAGTTAGAACCTACGGCATTATCGAAAGGAATACTGATGCTGACTGGTTCAGGTTTGAATCCACTGGAGGCAATCTTTCGCTCAATATCAATGCCTTTGAAATTGGTGCAAACCTAGATATTTTGGTCAGACTTTACAACAGTGCAGGCCAAATTATCGCAACCTATGATCCGACAGACTCTTTGTCAGTTCTTATCAGTCGCTATCTTAGTTTGGGCACTTACTATCTCAGTATTCAAGGCACTGGTAAGGGAGACTTAACGACTGGGTACAGTAATTATGGCAGCCTAGGTCAATACTCGATTACAGGAACGATTGTTTGATGTCAACTTCCCTATGTCAGCTCTCCTAAAACTGTGAAGCGCCATCTGCGACAATTAGCCCTAACGGGAAAGCCCTGCTAGGGCCAGCGACAGAGCCACTATGGGAGCAGTCACGGCCCGGAGCACCGTTGGCCCCAGGGAAACGGGCTGAAATCCGGCGGCGAGGGCGGCTTCAATTTCGGAGTCTGTCCAGCCGCCCTCTGGGCCAGTGGCAATCACGGTGTCCAGGTTGGGATCGCTGGCCTGAGCAATGGTGAGCAACGGTTGGGAATCTCCACGGGCGAGGCAGATCCAGCGCTGGGGGGGCAGGTCTTGGCGGAGGTAATTGGCCCAGGTTTTAGGGGGGGACAGGCTGGGCAGTTGGGGGCGTTCGCATTGTTCCGTGGCTTCGGCGGCGATGCGTTGCCAGCGGTCTAGCTTTTTGGGGTTGGGCTGGTGCAGGGTGCGCTGGGTGATCAGCGGTTGCAGGGTGGCCACGCCCAGTTCGGTGGTTTGGCGCACTACGTCGTCAAAGCCGCTGCCTTTTGGGAGGGCAATGGCTAGGGTGACGTTCGGCAGAATGGAGATGGCCGATTCCAGCGAGTCGAGGTGGGCTAATTCCGGGCTCTTCCCCAACGTGGCGACCCACTGTTGACCGTGGCCATCCAAGGCCAGGAAGCCATCCCCCGTTGCCAGCCGCAGCACCCGATAGAGATAGTGCTGTTGGTCGGCCGTGAGGGTAAGGTGATTGCCCTGAATTTGGCTGGGTTGAACAATGAGTCGCTGCATGGATGGGGCAGATCTGATAGGTTGGGTGAATCAACACGTTCCCCCAGCCCTCACTCCCAGCCCCTCTCCCAGAAGGGAGAGGGGAGCCAGAAGAGTTTCAAAGTCCCTCTCCCAGGTTGGGAGAGGGATTTAGGGTGAGGGCAAACCAACGACGACTAATCAACCGGGACGAGTTCTACGTTGACTTCGTTGACGGGGCGGCGGCGCAGTTCTACGGATTCGGTGCGGGGCAGCAGGTCAAAGATGTCGCGCATCACGTCGTCGATGGCTTCGTAGCTGACGTTGCCAATTTCGTTGAAGCGCAGCTTGCCCTCGGCGTCGAACACCAGGGTTTGGGGAACGGCGTTTTTGAAGTAGTAGCCCGGTTCGTTGGGGGCATACTCGGCTTTGACGGGGATGGCGTCGGCCATAACGGGGATGAAGTTGGCCACCCGACCGTAGGGCGCTTGCAGTTGGGAAACGGTGGAGGAGAACAGTTTGCAGTCGCTGCTGTCATCCACGTAGATGACGACAATGGCGGGTTTGTTGTACTTCAACGACTGCTCTAGGCTAACCTTGGGCGGCACGAGGGAGCCATTTCCGGCATAGAGGGCGAAGATGTTGCCGTCATAGTTATCGTCGGTGAGGCCCGCCTGGGCGCTGGGTTGCCCCCCTAGACCAAGCCACAGCAGGGTAACGAGGCCGAGCACCATCACCCCTTGGCCCAGCCCTCGTTGCCAGGAGGCCAGTTTTGGCCATAGCGCCTTCAGTTGCGCCATCATCCCGCTTGTTCCTTGGCCACCGAGCCACTGCTTACTCACGCCCACGATCTCCTTCTGCGCGTTTTGTCCTTTTCTATTAGGCCACAGATGGGCGACAGGTAAACCCCAGAGAGGTTACAGACAACCATAGATAACCTGGCTGAAGGCACGCAACGCTAATCGGGGCCAAAGCCTTGCACGATGGCCCGCATTTCGTCGGCGTTGGCGGGATAGCGGTCGGCCCTTGTCCAAGCTACGACTTGGTAGTAATACTCACCCATCTCAACGGTGGTGTGAAGGTAGGCTACAGACTCCCCCCGCACAGCAGCCTGGAAGGCATACTGCACCGCCGGATAGCTGCTAATTTGGGCCACCCCCGTGCGCGACTCTGGGCTGGTCACTTGGTCAAAGCTCCGCCGCATGATCTGGAGGTATTGAAGCGCCTGCTGCTCTAGGGTTCCTGACGCAACACTGGTCTTACTTTCCCCCAACACGACCAAAAAAATGGCCTGTCCGGGATGGTAGGCTTGCAGATCAGCATTGGGGTGGAGCGTCTGGGGAGGGGCCATTTGCCAGCCCCGGCGCAGGCTCAAGCTGGCGGGCAGGGTACGGCTAATTAACTGACTTCCCCGCACCGAGCGACTAACAAACTGATTGCCGGATTCTATGGCACCATCAGGGGAGGAACCCGCTAGCCCCAACGTCTGACAGCCCGACAGCAGCAGCCCTAGACCTAGGCCCATTACCCCCGTCCGCCAACTGCTCCTCGCCATTGCCCCTGTCCTCCCCTGCCCACGGTGTTTTCAGGCCCATCGGTAAAGCCCCTGTCGTCCTTAAGGGTATAGCAACCCTCAGCGGTTGTAACAGGCGACGGCAAGGGCGGCTGAATTGGGAACAGCGTCCCCTATGCTGAAGGGGTATGATGGTATGTCCTGTCCCCTTATCCCAAGACCTAAACCCATGCTGCGAGCCGGAATTGTGGGCCTGCCCAACGTTGGAAAATCCACCCTCTTCAATGCCGTGGTTGCCAACGCCAAGGCCCAAGCCGCCAACTTTCCCTTCTGCACCATCGAGCCCAACGTAGGAGTGGTGGCGGTGCCCGATCCTCGGCTTCAGGTGCTAACGGATCTGTCTAATTCTGCCGAAACGGTGCCTGCACGGGTGGAGTTTGTGGACATCGCCGGACTGGTCAAAGGGGCCAGCCAAGGGGAAGGCTTGGGCAACCAGTTTTTGGCCAACATCCGCGAGGTGGATGCCATTGTTCATGTGGTGCGCTGCTTTGAGGACGACGACATCATCCACGTGTCCGGCTCCGTCGATCCGGTGCGCGACATGGAGGTGATTAACCTCGAACTGGCCCTAGCGGATTTGGCTCAGTTGGAACGGCGGGTAGATCGTGTGCGCAAGCTGGCCCGCGCCGACAAAGAAGCCCAGGCCGAGTTAGCCATCCTGGAAAAAATTCTGCCCGTCCTCAACGAAGGCAAAACTGCCCGCCAGGTAGAGCTGGATGACGAAGCCGAGGCCATCATCAAACCCCTGGGTCTGCTGACGCGCAAGCCCGTGATCTACGCCACCAACGTCTCCGAAGACGACCTGGCTAGCGGCAACGCCTGGGTGGAACAGGTGCGCGAAGTCGCTGCCCAGGAAGGGGCGCAAGTAGTAGTCATTTCGGCCCAGGTAGAATCGGAACTAATCGACCTCAACGACGACGAACGGCGGGACTTTTTGGATGCCCTAGGCGTCACCGAAGGGGGACTGATGACCCTGATTCGCGCCACCTACGAACTGCTGGGCCTGCGAACCTACTTCACCACTGGCCCCAAGGAAACCCGCGCCTGGACGATCAAAGCCGGAATGCTGGCTCCCCAGGCCGCAGGCGTCATCCACACCGACTTCGAGCGGGGCTTTATTCGGGCCGAAACTGTTGCCTACCAAGACCTCGTCGATCACGGCTCCATGGCCGCCGCCAAGGAAAAGGGCTTGGTACGCAGCGAGGGCAAAGACTACGTGGTGCAGGAGGGCGACGTGATGCTGTTCCGGTTTAACGTGTAGAGGGAGCGGCCATCGTCCAATCATAGGCAGTTCAGGCAGGACGAATCGAGATTTTGGACGTAAAATTTGGGCCATAGGCCTTGACCCCTGCCTTCCAGGTTGTCTCTGTCCTTGAACCTGCCGTTTTTCTCGGATATCCTAACGCGGTGACTTCGCCTCGCTCCCTTCCCCCCCAACTGGCTTCAGCCCTGCGGCGGCTGGAGGAGGTGCCCCTATGGGTATTACTATCCCTGGTGCTGAATGGGCTGCTGTTCATTACGGTGCTGGTGCTGTTTCGGCAGGTGCATCGTCCTACCCACGGCGTCCTGTCGGTGGCCAATGCCTTTGCGGCTGATGGTCTCTCTGGCCCCGCAACCCCGCCCACCCTGGGCGACCGTCGCACCCTCGACTACCAGCAGTGGGTAGCGCTGCTAGAGGCGGAAGCCACTGCCGCCGCCCAGGCCAATTTGCCCCGCCAAACGGTGTTACTGGGGGATTCCATTTCCCTTTGGTTTCCGTCTAGCCTGTTGCCCGGTCGCCGCACCTGGCTAAACCAGGCCATTTCCGGGGAAAATTCCAGCGGCCTACTGAATCGCATCATCCTGCTCGATCAAAATCCGGTTGAATCGGTCTTCATCATGATCGGCATCAACGATCTGATTTGGGGTCGATCCGATGCCGAACTAGTCGGCAACCTGCGGGCGATCATCAGCCGTCTTAGGGCGCAACATCCCCAGGCTCAAATTGTGGTGCAGTCCATTCTGCCCCACGGTGGCCCATCGGCGACCTGGGAAGGCCGGGATCGGCTGCTGGCCTTGCCCCCAGAGCGCATTGTGGCGGTCAATGCCCAGTTGAAACAGGTGGCTTCCGAGGCTGGGGTAGAATACCTCGATCTCTATCCCCTCTTTGTGGATGGTGAGGGATTTTTGCGCCCTGATCTGTCCACCGATGGCCTGCACCTCAATGCCAATGGCTACCTGGTATGGCGCAGCGCCCTGGCCTTCTACAACGAAGCTGACCATAGCCGCTAGGGAATAGCCGAGGCGTTCTCCAGCGGGGGGTGATGATCCTGGCCAAGATTGCCACCGGGAAGATACCGCCCAGGCAAGTGCCCTGTTAACCTAGAGCCATCGGATCGAGTTGCCCTGATCGTTCATCCTCTGTTGTTCATCCCCTCGTCGGTCACACGTCTGTGGAATACTTTACGGGTTTGCTGGATACGTCCTCGGTGGTGCTGCCGCCAGAATATGTGCAGTTGGCGGAAGCGCTGTCTCAGCAGGATCATGGCCGTTGGTGTAATGCCCTGCTGCACCTGGGCTGGCAGCAAGGATCGCAGGTGGATCCAGTGCGCCAAACCCATCCCCACCTGGTGCCCTTTGAGGCGTTACCAGAGGAGGTAAAAACCGCCAAACGGCGGCTGTTCCTAGATAACTTCAAGATCGTGTTGGCCATGGGCTATCGCTTAGCTATGCAGGCGTCTGAGGCCAATCCACCACCGGGAACCAACACCACCCCCAGCCCACCCTTGCAGGTGCCCCAGCTCGCCGGGGAAAACAGCCCTGCCAATATTCGACTGGCGTCACTGGTGGCCCTACGCAATGAGCTGATTAACCTGCAACCCGCCACCCCCGACCTGCACACCGCCCTGGGGGATATGCTGCTTCAGCAGGGACAGCCCATCCTGGCCTACGACGTGGTCATGGCAGGGCTCCATCGCTGGCCGGATAACCTGCGATTGCAGCAGCTTTTGGCCCTGTCCTTAGCCCGCAGCGGAGCCACTCAAGCAGCTAACCAACTGCTGGCAGAACTGGTGCAGATGGGCCAGCGCGACGAACAAACCCTGGGGCTCTATGCCCGCACCCACAAAGACCTGTGGAAGCAGTCCCGCGATCCAGAGCAGCGACAGCGACACTTAACCCTCGCCTTTCAGGAATATCTCGAAGCCTATCGCCACAGCCGCAGCATCTGGACGGGCATCAACGCCGCCACCATGGCGGTGATGGCGGGGGACTTGGCTCTGGCCCAAACCCTGGCGGAGGAGGTGCGTCAATTCAGCCTAACGGCCCTCGCCGAAAAAACCACCCAGGAGCAAGATACCTACTGGGTGCTGGCGACCCTAGGCGAAGCGGAGTTGATTTTGAACCACTGGGATGCCGCCGCCCAATACTACACCCAGGCCGCTCAGCGGGGGGCCAGTCGCTACGGCGACCTCAGCTCCAGCTATCGCAATGCGGCCCTGCTGATGCGCCATTTTAACCAGGAGGTGGAAACCCTCAACCAGTGGTTTTCCCTGCCGAGGGTGGCGGTGTTTTGTGGGCATCGGGTAGACCAGCCCGGACGATCCGTTCCTCGCTTTCCAGCGGAGTTGGAACGCCCAGTCTATCAGGCCATCTACGAGCGGCTGAAGAGCCTAGGCACCTACGTGGGCTTTGCCTCGGCGGCTTCGGGGGGCGATATCTTGTTTTTGGAGGCGCTGCTGGATCTGGGGGGCGAACTCAACATTGTGCTGCCCTACAACCAAGAGCAGTTCGTGGCCGATGCGGTGCAGGATCAACCCTCCGACGAAGCTACGGACGATTGGCTGGCTCGGTTTCAGCGGGTGTTGTCCCATGCGCGGGAGGTGATCATTGCCTCAGATCACAAGCCCAAGGACGACGCTATTTCCTACGAGTACTCCAATCGACTGCTCCACGGGCTGGCTAGTATGCGGGCGCAACAGTTGCAAACCTCCCTGGTGCCCTTGGCCGTGTGGGACGGCCAACCGGGGGATGGCCATGGCGGTACCGCCCATACCGTCTCCTACTGGCGGCAGTGGAATGACCATGTGGACATTGTCGATCTCGCTGCGCTGCTGGCCCGCCATTGCCCTGACCAAGGGTTGGGGTCTCAGCCCTCATCTCCTCCAATCTCGATTCCGCCCGCCGCTGCCGACACCCAGCGGGAAATCTGTGCCCTCCTCTTTGCCGATGTGGTGCATTTCACCGACCTCAAGGAAGATCAGGTGTTGCAGTTTTCCCAGTGCTTCCTAGGGGCCATTGCCCAACTCTCTGATCAAATGCCCGTCCCACCCCTCATGAAAAATACCTGGGGCGATGCCCTCTACTACGTCTTTGCCTCAGTGGAGCAGGCGGGCACCTTTGCCCTTGACCTATGCGACCTGATGCAAACCACCCAATGGGAGCACCACCACCTGCCGCCGGACATGAACCTGCGGATTGCCCTCCACGCTGGCCCCGTCTATCGCAACGTGGATCCTATTACCGGACAGGTGAACTACGTGGGCAACCATGTGAACCACGCTGCCCGCATTGAGCCCATTACCCCCCCTGGCCGGGTCTACGCCAGCCAAGCCTTTGCCGCCATGGCCGCTTCCGAAAACGTGCAAGCCTTCACCTGCGACTATGTGGGGCAAGTGCTGTGGGCCAAGCACTATGGATCCTTCCCCACCTACCATGTGCATCGGGGTTAGGGATTGGGAGTCGGGAGTCGGGAGTCGGGAGTTGGGGCGATGGTGAGGCGAGTGGGGATCGGGGTGCTGGCGGTGTGGTTGGCGGTGGCGGTGATGGCTTGGCCTCGTCCGGCGGTGGCGGCATTGAAATGTCAGCCCCTAGGAGCGCATCGGGTATGTTTGGAGTCGGTGAAGCGTAGCGCCAAGTATTTTTGGCAGTATCAGGGGGTGGTGAGTGTGGATGGTACCGCCCTACCCCTGGAAACCTACGACTGTCGGCCAGTTTCGGCAGAGACCTCTCCGGCGACCACGCCAGCGATGGATCTCCCCGACACCGCCGCTTCCCCAGTGGGCACTGGCCAACCAGCTAACCTATCAGCGGCGGATCTCCTGTCCTTCGTCTGTCAGGCCGTTCAGCCTCGGCGGTAAGGGGATGCCTCAGAATCGGGCATCGGCCCCCCAAGCCTGCATCCGTACAGTAGAGTGAGGCAGGGAGTGAATGGAACAGGGTTGACCGCAGGGGCATGGTTTCTGGATATGTATTGATACTGGCGATGCTGGTGCTAGGCGGGATCATTGCCACCGTCGGCGACCGCATTGGGACTAAGGTGGGTAAGGCTCGCCTTAGCCTGTTCAACCTGCGCCCCCGCCAAACAGCGACCCTGGTCAGCATTGCCACGGGCAGCGTCATTTCGGCCTCCACCTTGGCGATCCTATTTGGCATCAGCAG
The DNA here is from genome assembly GCF_016403105.1 of Leptolyngbya sp. BL0902. Lineage (NCBI taxonomy): Bacteria > Bacillati > Cyanobacteriota > Cyanophyceae > Leptolyngbyales > Leptolyngbyaceae > Leptolyngbya > Leptolyngbya sp. BL0902. The sequence goes on along the minus strand of NZ_CP046155.1, from coordinate 3,969,223 downwards.
CCAGCTTCGCACGGGGTTATTCGAGCTAGGTCGCATCCAATCAGACCTAGCGAGTGCAGAGGATCAACTGGCCCAGTCCCTCGCGGAACAGGCACAGGTACGGGAGGATCTGCGTTCAGCCTCCACAGAACGGCAGCGGGCCTTGGCTCGACTGCGAGACATCAACCAATCCCTAGAGGAAGCGGTAGAACAACAGGAGCGCACCCAAGCCCAACTGCAACGCACCCGCGATCAGCTCACCACGGTTTCGGCCCAGGCTGAGGCCCTCCAGCGCTCCACCGAAACCCTCCGATCCGAGCGGGATCGCCTCGTGCAGCAACAGCAGACCATTCAAGCCCAAATTGCCGAACGCGATGCCACCATTGCCCAGCAGGATGCCGCCATTGCCGAGCGAGATCGATCCCTGGCTGCCATCAACCAAACCATTGCCACCCTAGATCAAGCCATCGCTGAGCGGGATCAATCCATTGCCGAGCGGGAGCAACGACTAGCCGACTTGCAAACCCAGCAAAACCTGCTCGCCCAACAGGTAAGAGACCTAGAAAGCCAGTTTCAAGGGTTGTTTCAGGGCAGCATTGCCCTAGGTCGCAATCAGGAACTCCTCTCCGGCGTGGTCAACATCACCAGCCGCGCCCAGGCGAGGGAAGTGGTGAACCAACTGCTGGCGGAGGCCAACCGAATTGCCATCCAGGCCATTGCCCCCGGCACTCCCCTCGATCAACAGGCCATCGCCATTGGCAACCAGGAGGTAGAGCGCCTCGTGGATCGGCTCTCGGCGGGGGGAGAATTTGTGATTCGGGTGCTTTCGGCGGCTAACTATGTGATTGGCGATCCCTGCGTAGTGCGCGGCGAAGCCCCCTGCATTCGGGTGTTTGTGGATGCTGGCCCCAATGCGCTCATTGCCCCCCAGGGCACCGTAATTTCCAGCGTAGCCCTCGAAACCGCCACCCGCTCCGACCAAGAACTGGTGGAACGCATGAACGTGCTGCTAGCCTCCACCCAGTTCATCGCCACCCAAAACGGCGTCATCGAAGACGATGTGATCATCGCCGACAACCGTACCGAGACCCTGCTGCGCTTCCTTACCGCTGTGCAGCAAGAAACCCAACCCCTTGATTTACAAGCCGTTGCCCTCCGCGATATCTATGCCGCTGGCCCCATCCGCATCGATATCGTGGCTTCTCGCCAGGGTCGCCGCCTCTTTAGCACCCGCAACTTCATCCAGCCGCCCCCCAGGGCAAACGCATACTCGTGGAAACAGGGATACTGATGGGGAAGGTTGAGATGGAGACATCCTATGGCCCCCACGGATAGGCTGCTGAATCATTTTGAGTCGTTAGAGGATCCGCGTACTCCGTACCTGATTGAGCACCGCTTGTTAGACATCATCGGGTTAACGATCTGTGCGGTGGTCTGTGGGGCGGAGAGTTGGGTGGAGGTGGAAGCCTACGGGCAAAGCAAAGCGGCGTGGCTGAAGACCTTTCTGGCGCTGCCAAGCGGAATTCCGTCCCACGACACGATTAGCCGTCTGTTTGCTCAACTTGACCCCGACCAATTGCAGGGGTGTTTTCTGAGTTGGGTGAAATCGGTATCGGCGCTGAGTGAGGGCAGTGTGGTGGCCATTGACGGCAAAACGGTGCGGCAGTCCTATGACCGAGGTCGAGGGAAGGGGGCCATCCATATGGTGAGCGCCTGGGCGGCGGAGAATCGCTTGGTGCTTGGGCAAGTGGCCGTGGATGAGAAATCGAATGAAATCACGGCCATTCCAGCCTTACTGAAGGTGCTGGCCTTGAGAGGATGCATCGTCACCCTAGATGCCATGGGGACTCAGAAGGCCATTGCCCAGCAGATTATTGAGCAGGAAGGGGACTACATCCTCAGCCTCAAGGGCAATCAGCCCGGCCTTTACGAGGATGTGCAGCAGATCTTTGACCATGCCCGACAGCAGGGCTTCAAGGCCATGCCCCACGAAGCCTATGAAACGATTGAGAAAGGCCATGGTCGCATTGAAATCCGCCGTCATTGGCTCCTGGGGGAGGTGGAGCATCTCGTCGATGCCGACCAGTGGCTCGGCTTAAAGCGGGTGGGCTTGATTGAATCGGAGCGTCGTCTTCCTGGGCAGGCTCCCACGATCACCCAACGCTACTATCTCACCAGCCTTGACGGCGGAGTAGAGCGCTTTGCCCAGGCCACCCGCAGCCACTGGGGCATTGAAAATAGCCTCCACTGGTGCCTTGATGTCGCTTTCCATGAGGATGACTGTCGCATTCGCACGGGCTACGCCCCCCAAAATATGGTCGTCTTGCGACACTTGGCCCTCAACCTTCTCACGCAGGAATCCTCCGCCAAGGTTGGCAAAAAAGCCAAACGACTCAAGGCCGGATGGGATAACGACTATCTCTTCAAGGTGCTGACGCTCACAAAATGAGTATGCGTTTGCCCTGAGCCGCCCCCCGGCTTAAACCCCTAGGGGCGGGGTGGCCCCAGTCCACAGGCTGGGTCTAGACGAAACAGCGGCCTAGGCGAAACAACGCCGAAGACTCTACATTCTAGACCGCACACAGTCTGTCGTTATTTGCAGACACATAAAACATTCTTGAAGTTTCCTCCCCATTGCTCCCCATTCCCTTTACTATCCAGATAGTAAAGCTTTGGATCTTGTTTGCGCTTTGTAAATCATTCAGCCTCAATTTCACTGTAGGGATTTACTGGGGTACTGATAGCCACTTTCAGGCAAAGTCATAGAGGCTTACTCAGGAGAAAGGTCTGTTTTTCGGCTAATATCCAAAACTTACGGGCTGTCATTTATTCGATGCTTTATCGCATGGGAATGATGTTATCCCTGAATTACGGATTATCTTAAGCATCGCAAATCGCGTTCTTTGTGCTCTTGGCTAGGATTGAAACCTATTTTGTCTTGGCTGAGTTGAGTTTTAGCTTGTTTTTTCCGATGCACAATATTGGCCCCTCAGGAATAGAGATTAAGGATAATTACCCATGACTATCGCCACCCCAATTGAACCCATGACGGAGGATTCTACTGAGGCTAAGCCCACAGGGATGACAGTCGGTGTTCCTAGGGAAATTTTTGCGGGAGAACAGCGCGTTTCCGCCACCCCAGATACGGTCAAGAAGTTGCAAAAGTTGGGCTTTGAGGTGCTGGTCGAATCCCAAGCCGGGGCGGCAGCAAGCTTTAGCGATCAGGCTTACGAAGCCGTCGGTTGCCGCATTCTGCCCGATGCCCGTAGCCTGTGGCAGAGGGCGGATATTGTGCTGAAAGTCCGTGCGCCCCAGTGGCATCCCGAATTGGACTGCCACGAAGCCGATCTGCTCCGCCCCGATGGCACCCTGATCAGCTTCATCTGGCCTGCCCAAAATCCTGACCTGATGGAGAAACTGGCCCACCAGGGCGGCACCGTGCTGGCGATGGATTCCGTCCCCCGCATTACCCGCGCCCAAAAGCTGGATGCCCTCAGTTCGATGGCCAACATTGCCGGGTATCGCGCCGTGGTGGAAGCCGCCAACCAGTTTGGTCGTTGCTTCACTGGGCAAATCACAGCAGCGGGCAAAACCCCTCCGGCCAAGGTGTTGATCATCGGCGCTGGGGTGGCGGGATTGGCCGCTATCGGCACGGCACGGGGTCTCGGAGCCGTCGTCAAAGCCTTTGACACTCGCCCTGCGGTGAAAGAACAGGTGCAGAGCATGGGGGCCGAGTTCCTGGAACTGCACTTCCAAGAGGACGGCACCGGGGACGGTGGCTATGCCAAGGTGATGAGCCAAGCTTTCATCGCCGCCGAGATGGCCCTGTTTGCCCAGCAGGCCAAGGAGGTGGATATCATCATCACCACAGCGCTGATCCCCGGCAAAAAAGCGCCCCTGCTGATTACCCGTGACATGGTGGAAAGCATGAAACCGGGGTCGATCATCGTAGATATGGCCGCAGAACAGGGCGGCAACTGCGAAGTCACCCAGCCGGGGGAAATCATCACCCACCACGGTGTCACCATCATCGGCCTGACTGACCTGCCCAGCCGCATGGCCGCCCAAGCCAGCCAACTCTACGGCAACAACCTCTACCACCTGCTCAGCGACCTGGGTGGAGCCAAGGGGTACGACCTCAACCTCGACGACGAGGTGATCCGCGCCACCACGGTGATTCACCAAGGACAAGTGATCTGGCCTGCGCCCAAGCCGGAAGCCCCAGCGGCACCCAGTCCGGCGGAGTCCTCAGTATTTAGCACGTCCAAAGACGACACCCCTGCCAAAAAGTCCCCCATTGCCCAACTGATCTGGCCCGTCCTAATCGCCCTCGCCTTCGTCGCCATCGGCCTCTGGGCACCGGAGTCCTTCCTCACCCACCTGACGGTCTTCATTCTAGCCAGCTTCCTCGGCTGGAAGGTGATTTGGGACGTGACCCCCGCCCTGCACACCCCCCTGATGAGCGTCACCAACGCCATCAGCGGCATCATCATCATCGGTGGCATGTTGCAAATCTCCAACGACATCACCTCACCGATGACGATCCTCGGAGCCATCGCCCTCTTCCTCGGCACCGTCAACATCGCAGGCGGCTTCATGGTCTCCCAGCGAATGCTGAATATGTTTCATAAATAGTGCCTGAGCAGTCCTTTTTGAACTTTGAATTTTGCCTTTTGAATTCAAAGTTCAAAAGGCAAAATTCAAAAACGTTTCCCCCTATCCCCCTTTCCCATGTCCAACAACCTCGTGACCGCCGCCTACATTGCGGCCAGCGCCCTATTTATCCTCAGCCTCAGCGGGCTGTCGCACCAATCCACCGCCAAGCGGGGCAACCTGCTGGGCATTTGTGGCATGGCCATTGCCTTCCTCGCCACCGCCTTGATCAGCCAGGGCTATCCCATCCAGCTCGGTTCCATCGGCCTAGGCGTATTGGTGGGCACCCTCGCCGCCTCCCGCGTCGCCATGACCTCCATGCCCGAAATGGTGGCCCTGCTGAATAGCTTTGTCGGTCTCGCCGCCGTGCTGGTGGGCTTTGCGGAATATCTCCAGCCCAGTTCCACCCTGGTGGGGGCGGATGTGCTGATTCACCGCATCGAAATCTATGCCGGGGTGTTCATCGGCATGGTGACGTTTACGGGATCGGTGATTGCCGTGGCCAAGCTGCAATCCATGGTGCCCAGCCGCGCCGTGTTGCTGCCTGCCCGTCACTTTTTCACCATTTCCATGCTGGTGACGATGGTCGCCTTCGCCTTCCCCTTCGTCAGCGCCACGGGCACCGAAGGGCTGACTCCCCTGGGGGTGCTCGCCGCCGTGTCCGCCATCTTTGGCATTGTGATTGTGATGGCCATTGGCGGGGCCGACATGGCGGTGGTGATTTCCCTGCTGAATAGCTACTCTGGTCTGGCTTCGGCGGCGGCGGGCTTCATGCTCAACAACGATCTGCTAATTATCACCGGAGCCTTGGTAGGCAGCAGCGGGGCCATCCTCAGCTACATCATGTGCAAGGGCATGAACCGCTCCTTCCTGAATGTGGTGCTGGGCGGCTTTGGGGAAGGCACCAGCGCCCCCGGCAAAAAAGCGGGCACCGCCGAGGAAGCCACCGCCACCAACGCCAGCGAAGTGATCGATGTGCTGGAAGCGGCCCAGACTGTGGTCATCGTCCCCGGCTATGGCATGGCCGTGGCCCAGGCCCAACACGCCGTCGCCGAAATCACCCGCATCCTCCGCAGCCAGGGTAAGCAGGTGCGCTTTGGCATTCACCCCGTCGCCGGACGGATGCCGGGACACATGAACGTCCTCCTAGCCGAGGCCAATGTGCCCTACGACATCGTGCTGGAAATGGACGAAATCAACGACGACTTTGCCCAAACCGACGTGGTGCTGGTGATCGGAGCCAACGACACCGTGAACCCCATCGCCCAGGAAGACCCCACCAGCCCCATCGCCGGAATGCCCGTGATGGAAGTGTGGAAGGCGGAAACGGTGATCGTCGTCAAACGCAGCCTCTCGGCGGGCTATGCCGGGGTCGATAACCCCCTCTTCTACCGCGACAATTCCCTCATGTTCTTCGGCGATGCCAAGGCCAACATCAACGGCGTGCTGGCCCAACTGGCAGTCAAAGCCGAAGCCCTCGTCGCGGCCTAGCCCGTCGCCATCGTTTCCCCCAGGCACCCATGGAGCCGTCCTAGACGCCCATGGGTGTTTTTTGGGTGGGCAAACTCGCGGCCATTGGCATCAGCGGTTGGCCTGGAGGGTGCGGTTTTGTTGCAGCCGTTGCAGGGTGCGCTGCACCGAGGTCAGGGCTTGCCGATCCCCCTGGGCTTCGAGGTGAACACTAGCCCGTTCCAAATCAGCAATGGCCCGTTCGGCATCACCTTGGCTTTCGTAGGCGGCGCTGCGATAGCAGTAGGGCAGGGCGATGGGGTCGCCACAGGCGATGGCGTCACTGTAGTCGCGCACCGCCCCCTTGAGGTCCCCCAATTTTTGCAGGGCACTCCCTCGATACACATAGGCCATAGGCAGGTTGGGCTTGAGTTCAATGGCGCGGGTAAAGTCTTGAACGGCGGCGGGGTAGCGGCGTTGCTCTAGGCGGAGCCAGCCCCGGTTGCAGTGGGCGGCAAAGAGACGGGGGTTTTGACTGATGGCTTCGGTGAAGTCGAGTTCGGCCTCGTCGGCGAGGTTCATCTCTAGGCGAGCCGCCCCTCGGTTATTCAGAGCCACGGCATGGTCGGGCTGGAGAGCCAAGACTTGGCTATAGTCGCTGATGGCTCCGGGTTGATCGCGGAGGTCGTGGCGGGTGGTGCCCCGATTGAAAAAGGCGTCTTTATCGTTGGGGGCAATAGTGGGCTTTTGGAAGCGTTGGATCAGGGTATTCACCACTTGGGGGCTGGCGGTTTTGATCTTTGCCTCCACGCCCGGAATCGGCACGCTATGGGTGGGCAAGGCTTTGAGGCTGACCACAGCATAGGTGTGATTGGGGTCGCCATCGGGGCCACTATCGCAGACAAGAAAGCTTTCGGCAGACCCCATGATTTTGAACTTGAATCGATCAGGATAATGTTCGCGCAGGGGCAAGAGTTGATTGAGGGCCGTCTTCAGGCTCGTGAGCTGGCCTCCATCGGTGTTCCAGCGCTGGCTAATCCGCCACACCAGCCGTCCTTCCTGGGGATCGCCCTGGTGGCACCAGCCCAACTCCAACTGCCCCCCCCGATCTAGCAACCGCCTGAACCGCTTCAAAAGATCTTCATCAAGCACCACTTGACTGGCCCAGGGCCAAACGATCAGAAGGCGTCGCTGGGCTTGTTCCAGGGCTTGTTCTAGGGCCTGCCGACTAGCAGAACGGGAAGCAGGGACAGGGGTATCTACAGGAACCGGGAAATCTAGAATCCACGGGCTCGCCATCGCGGTACGGGATGGATCATTGGCCTGTTGCTCCAGGGTTTGGAGAGTCGCTTCGGTTTGGTGCAGGCGCTTGGCCAATTGGGTGAGCCCCTGGCGAGTGGCGATATCTCCCCCCGAGGCTGAACTAGCCTCCGCCCACTGGTGGGCGAACTGCCGCTGCCGCTCGGCCAAGGTTTGGGTGACGCCCTCTAACTGGGCCAGTTGGGCCTTGAGCTGGCCCAGGTATTGCGACACTACCTGCTGCACCTGTTCGCGGGTGTGGCCCGCCGTTTCTTGGCAGCTCACCTGCTGCTGAAGCTGGTGGATCGCCTGACGGAGGCGGTCTATCTCAGCCAGGGCATGGTCAGCCCTCGCCGCTGGTTCCGAAAAACGGCCCGGCATCGGCCCTACAGGAATTTGGGTTAGCGCCCGCTCTAGATCCGCCTGCTGGCGCGTGAGTTCTTTGACGTGGGTGGCCAGGTTAGTAAAGTCGGCTTGGGGCACCAGATTGCCCAGGGTTTTAGCCATCTCCGCCAGTTCCGTTCGCAGGGCCTTCACATCCGGCGGCGCGGCAACGTCCTGCACCCGACGATCCATCTGCGCCATGGTGTCTTGCAGGGAGGTCACGGCATTGCGAGTCTCCGACCGCAGGGCCTCCAGGGTAACGCGGGTCTGCATCAGGCTAGTACGCACCTGAGACAGCTTGGTTTCAGTACCCTCAATGCGCGGCACCGTTGCCAGCCGCTGCACGTAGGTCGCCAGATTTTGGGCGGTGGTGTAGGTGTGGGCATACTGATCTTGCAGTTGGGCAATGTCTTGGTGGATTTGGCTCAAGTCTGGAGGCTTCACCATCTGCGCCTGCTCATCCACGTAGTCGCGGATGTCCTTAATATCCTGGGACATTCTCAAAAACGTGCGATTGTTGCGATCCAATACTGACCGCTGAAAATTGGTCAGGGCCTCCGGGGAGGGCAGAGCGGTCACTTGCTTGCTGAGGCTAGTAATCCGATGGTTGGTTTGGCGCTGCTGGCGGACAAGTTTTTCCTGGGCTTCCTCAAGCTGGCGCTCAGTTTGCCGACGGCTCAGGAGACCCACCGCTGCCATCACCGTTAACGGGGCTGAGGCGAGGGCAACATTCTGAGCTGCAAAGGCAGCTACCGTCCCTAACCCAGAGCCCACCAAAAGAGCCTGTTCAGTATGCTTTAACCACGTTTGATCCACCACGATTTGTTCCCCTGATGATAGATAAGGATGCACAGTTAGGAGATAGTGGCTGCGTTGGGGGCGTCAGGGGCAACACCACTATCTAGTCTAGTTTTCAGAGAAACCCTCCAGCTATCAGGACGGTTTTGCAGGACAGATTGCCCACCGCCGCCCGTTGGCCCTCGTTGGCCTTTAGGTAAGCATGGGCGCAGCCAACCTTTTGCTATAGGCTAGGGGCAAACCCCATTTTTCAGGAGGATTGGCCCATGGTCATGGTGGAATCAACCATGCTGCCCCTAGGCACCGCCGCCCCAGCCTTTAGCCTCACCGATGTGGTTTCGGGCCAAACGGTGAATCTAGGTTCCTTTGTCAATGCCCGTGCCCTGCTGGTGATGTTCATCTGTCGGCATTGCCCCTTTGTTAAGCATGTGGAACCGGAACTGGCCCGTATTGGGCACGACTATGGCCCCCAGGGGCTGGGCATCGTCGCCATCAGCGCTAACAGCCTGCAAACCCATCCCCAAGACGGCCCAGAACACCTCAAAGCCCAGGCCGAAGCATGGGGCTTTCCCTTTCCCTATTGTTTTGACGAAACCCAGGCCGTAGCCAAAGCCTACACGGCGGCCTGTACACCGGATTTCTTTTTGTTTGATGGTCAGCAACGTCTGGCCTACCGAGGTCAACTAGACGATAGCCGCCCCAGCAACGGCATCCCCGTCACCGGAAAAGATCTGCGCGCCGCCATTGAGGCCGTCCTCGCAGGTCAACCGATCCCGGCTGAACAGCGGCCCAGCATTGGGTGCAACATTAAATGGACTCCCGGCAACGAACCCGCCTACTTTGGCTAGTTCGTCGGCCCATCGCTCAGCTACTCCTGATCGCCTCAGATGAAACCGGGTGATACTCCATCGGCATAAAAACCCCGGTATACATTGAGGCTTTCCTCGTTGAGGAGGATCCGCCAACGGCAAGTTCAGCCTGGGCGGGGTCGGCCTGTAGGCGGGGAGCAATAATCGGGCTATCGGCCTTTCAATCGGGGATCAACAACCGAGATTGAGCACAAGGTATGTTTTGGGCAGGGCGCAGCTATCCCGTATGTTCACAGCGCACCGTTTCCGCCTAGGGCTTGGGCTATACCTAGCGTGCAAAACCTAGCGTGCGGAATCGTAACGCTTTGCGTTGGATTGTTCCGTTGGGGAACCCTAAGCCTGAGGGATCGTTCAGAATAGGCGAGGCAACGCCCCTATTCCCAACTTCCCCCTAGCGCTGTCGCTGATTGTGTCTCCGTCGTTGTTGCGCCCCAAGCTTCGGCTTGTCTGCCTATGCTGTGCCGTTCTTGCCAAAACCAGGATCGCTGCCTACCCGCCCAATTTGCCCTGGCCGATCCAGCCCTGGCCGACCTCCTCAACCAATTACAAAGCTGTCAACTCCAAAACAGCGCTCATGCCGCCGTCTCGCCCCCACCCTCCCCCCTAGGGTCGATCTGGGTCAGGGGACAGCGCTGGGGTCAGCAGGTCTGGCAGTCCTTCCATCATTGGGCTCAGAACCACTGGATACAGCGTCATTGGGCGCGGTGAGGGTTGATAGGGATTTCTGCCCTGCCCTGGTCTGCCCCCAGCACCATGGCCTGCGCTACCGAGCCTGGGGGGCAGCAGCCTGATAATCGCTGGATTTCCCCCCAGTTTTGCTCAGCAGCCGGATGGACTGAATCTCCATCGCCTTCTCCAGGGCCTTAGCCATGTCGTACAGGGTCAGAGCCGCCACCGAGGCCGCCGTTAGGGCCTCCATTTCCACCCCGGTTTCCGCCTTGACGTTAACCGTGGCCTGAATGCGGTAGCCCGGTAGACTAGCATCGGGATTAATCGCCACCTCCACCCCATGAATGGGCAGCGGATGGCACAGGGGAATCAGGTTCGCCGTTTGCTTTGCCGCCATAATGCCTGCAATCCGCGCCGTCCCCAGCACATCTCCCTTCGGGGCATTCCCCGCTTCGATGGTGGCTAAGGTTTGGGGCTGCATTTTAACAATGGCTTCGGCCACCGCCTGCCGCACAGTGGTGGCCTTGGCGCTCACATCCACCATATGAGCTTGGCCTTGGGCGTCTAGGTGGCTGAGGTCAACGGGGGCGGTCATGGGGTGCTCCTAGAATGCCTTTAAAGATCGCGAAAAATGTTGTTCCTGCCTCCAAATTACCAAAAGACTGTGATAAGATAAAAAGCCTGACAGGGGCGTGTAGCTCAGTGGACTAGAGCACGTGGCTACGGACCACGGTGTCGGGGGTTCGAATCCCTCCTCGCCCGTTACAAAAAGGGTCTTCTACGTTTAGAAGGCTCTTTTTTTATCATTTTCTACGGGCGCTTTCGCCAAGATCCAATACTAAATCCGGCTCGTTTGCCCCCGGTATCATTATCGGGCGAAGAGGCCTTGCCCCTACCGTTGGCGGGGTTAAGAATCGGGGTTTCCTAACTTGGATTTGGTATAAGACAGGGCAGACGCTAACCAACGCTGGCCAGCACAGCTACCAGGCACCTGCCTAATCTAGAATGCCCCTCAAGACGTTTCCCGACTGCGCCCTTGGGTAGCCCTAGGTTCGGTTGCTCTAGGAGGCTGTTCTAGGACGCGCTCTCGGCCATGGCTTGGCTGCTAGAGGCGGGAAGTTCTAGGCAGTAGCCCGCACCGTAGACGGTTTTGATGTATTTCGGATGGCGTGGATCCGGTTCTAGCTTGGTGCGGAGGTGGCGAACATGGACACGGATAGTTTCGATGTCGTCGTTAGGTTCGTAACCCCAGACTTCCTGCAAAATTTGGCTGGGGGAGACCGTTTGGCCGTGGCGCTGAAGCAGGCAGTGCAGCAACTCAAATTCTAGATGGGTGAGCTTCACGGTTTTGTCAAACCAGATGGCTTCGTAGCGCTCTGGGATGAGGGTGAGGGGGCCATAGTTGAGGATTTCGCTGTGCTTGGCGGCTTGGGGAATGCGGTCGGTGCGGCGCAGCAAGGCCCGTACCCTGGCCAGCATTTCGTCCAGCTCGAAGGGCTTGGTTAGGTAGTCATCGGCTCCGGCGTTGAAGCCGTCAACTTTATCTTGGGTTTGGCTGAGGGCCGTGAGCATCAGCACCGGAATCTCAGCGGTGCGCCGATCCCGTCGGAGGCGCTGGCATACCGTTAGACCATCTACCTTGGGCAGCATCAGGTCGAGCATAATTAAATCAGGTATGAGCTGCACCGCCAAGGCTTGCCCCTTAATGCCGTCGCCAGCTTGGTTCACATCATAGCCAGCCATTTCCAAATTGACAGAAACTAGCTCTGCAATGGCGGGATCATCATCAATGACGAGTATACGAGGCATCGTGTATCAGGGGTAACAACTGGCCGATCCCATCATGGCGATGGAAAGCTTCGGGAACTGGGTGCAATGCCGGGGGCGCAACGCAGGCAGCGGCCTCAAGCCTAGCATTTCTTTGTAAAGAGCAATGTCGGAATAATACAATTCCTGGATAAATTATAAGTAATGTCCCAACTTTTCTTAAGATAACGAGCACAAACCGGGCGGGGGATGGCGTTACCTCTGAGGTGCGTGGGCCAAAGGAGCCGGAAAGGGAGCCAGGGAAGACGATTGGCGCGGCAAGGAACAAAAGAGTCTGACACAATACTAAACAGAACTACCGCATTGCCCCACCAAAAGCCATGGACTTCACTGCCGCTCTGCCCACCTTCGTTATTACCCTGCGCGAGGGCGTAGAAGCGGCCCTAGTGGTGGGAATTGTGCTGGCCTGTCTGGCCAAGGCCCAACGACAAGCCCTCAACCGCTGGGTATATTTGGGTGTGGTAGCAGGGCTGGTGGGTAGCGTGATGATTGGGATCGCGCTGGGGTCTGGCCTACAACAGCTTCAGCAGGTGTTACCCAGTTTGCAAAGTATCCTCAAGCCCCTGCTCAATGTCCTATTTGGGGCGGTGGCCATTATTATGCTGAGCTGGATGCTGCTGTGGATGACTCGCCAAGCCCGCAGTCTCAAGGGTGAGATTGAAGGGACGGTGCAGTCGGCCCTGCAAGACAGCCAAACCGCTGGCTGGAGTTTGTTTAGTCTGGTCTGCATTGCGGTGCTGCGGGAGGGGTTTGAAACGGTGCTGTTTGTGTTCACCAATGTCGAAGCCAGTACGGCGGCGGCAACGGGGGCCCTGGCCGGACTGCTGGGGGCCGCACTCATTGGTCTGGCCCTCTTTCGCTGGGGCGTGCGGATTAACCTCAAACAGTTTTTCCAGGTCATGGGGCTGCTGCTGCTGCTGATTGTGGGCGGACTGGTGGTATCGGTATTTAAAAACCTCGATGCCGCCCTCGCCGCCCTCAGCCAGATTGACCGTCGGGCTGTGGATCTCTGTTTTTCCCAAACCTCCTGTGTCCTTGGGCCGCTGGTGTGGGATACCAGCACCCTGCTGTCAGAGCGACAGTTCCCCGGTCTAGTGCTCAAAACTCTGCTGGGCTATCGCGATCATCTTTATCTCGTACAGCTCCTAGCCTATGTGGGGTTTTGGTTTACCGTGGGCGGGAGCTATTTTCGTAGCCTCAGCCCTCAGCCTGTGGCCAAAGGCTCTCCCACCAAACCCTCCCCTAGCCAACCCTAGCACTGGCGACTTTGCATTCAAGTCGCCACATCTTGCCAGCCCATTCTATTGAGTAGCGTTTTCAGCCAGTTAACGGCCACTTCTAACGCGCTGTTTCTAACGCAGGGGCAGGATTTCATCCGGCATCAACACTGCCATCGCGTATTCACAACCTTCCAAATCTGCGAACTCAACCAGGTAGCAAAGATCCTCCCCCTCGTAGATTTCTAATACCGTATTGTTATGAAAACCCTAGCGCCACGGGGTCAGCGCAGTGCACCTATTCTCAAGATGCAACAGATTTAATCATTGGTAAACCTAGAAGGTAGGGTGGACAATACTCATCATTAAATCTAATCTGTACCAGTCGCACCAATGTGATTCTCTAGCGTTTTGGAAAAGGACAGTATGTTCTCCAACAGTAGTAGATTGACGAAAGCCCGTGCATTCTTGTCTTTCGGCTTCCACGGGAGATCCTCAACGAATTGGCGGTTGCAGTCTTGGCACTTGTAGTTTTGCTTACCACACCGAGTGGTGCCGTTCTTGGAGATATCGTGAGACCCACAGGTTGGACAGGTCATCTTGATGGTCATAGGGCCTACGCCCTCAGAAGCTAGAAATGCGACGACGATGGCTTATTTTCTCTATCTTTTACGTTAATCCACTACCGGTTGCCCTAGGCCCAGACCACTGGGAGACCCAGAGTAGCCTAGAGACTAGGGTGGCCTAGCATAAGTGCCACCATCCTATCTAGAGAAAAAGCGTCACAGTCGCGGCAGGGGGAATTTCGGGCCTCCGCCATAATGGGCATCAATGATAAGACTCCTTGCCGCATCTACCTGGCCCTGGCTATGACCTTCCTCAAACTTCTGCTTGGCCTTCTGGGTGTTTCTGGTCTAGTGTACGGGGCGCTGTGTGGGTGGCTTTGGCTGATACAGCGGCGAATGATGTACCTTCCCACGGCTCTCGACCCGCTAACGCCAGCGGATTGGGGCATCGACTACGACGAGGTTTGGATTCCAGTGGAGGCCGATGGCGCAGCGGGGCAACTCCATGGTTGGTGGCTACCTGCCGAAGCTTCCCCTGGGCTGACGGTTCTCTATCTGCACGGCAACTCCGGCAGCATTGCTAGCAACATCAGCCAGGTTCAGCGTCTGCGCCTCCTAGGCGTCTCTGTGCTCACCGTAGACTACCGAGGCTATGGCCGTAGTTCTGGGCCTTTCCCCAACGAGGCCCGTCTCTACGCCGATGCCATGGCTGCGTACAATTTCCTAATTCGCGAAAAAGCCGTTGACCCCCATCATCTGATCGTCTACGGTCACTCCCTCGGCGGTGCCCTTGCGATTAATCTTGCCATCCACGCTTCCTCTCTGGCGGGGGTGGTGGTGGAGGGAACCTTTACCTCCATGGGCGATATGGCCGAACGATCTGCTTACCAGAACTGGTTTCCGGTGCGGACGATCCTCACCCAGCATTTTGAGTCGCTGGCCAAGGTGCCCCACCTAACCATGCCCACCCTCTACATTCATGGGCTGGCCGATGCCTCGGTGCCCGCCACCATGGGCCAAGCCCTCTACCAGGCCACCCCCGCCCCCAAGGAACTCTGGCTGGTGCCCAACGCCGACCACAACGACCTCATTTCCCAAGCAGGGGCCGACTTTGACCACCACCTGCGCCAGTTCATCCAGCGCCACATCCTGGCCGCCAGTATTTAGGAGTCAACCATCAACCCTAAAAACTTACTCAGCAAGCCTGATATAGGCGCTATTGCTATACCCTAGGCTGCCATCTGCCGTCCGCACTGGCCACCAAGTATCACTCTGAGGAATGGTCTCAAATACTTCCCCAGTCACGATCCGATCCACCTCGGGGGATTGAGGTGTCTTATCCGTCCTTACCACCAGAAACCCATCGTTGGTTTGAATCGTCGCTCTCTGCACAGCCGTGGGAGCGCTAGGATTACGAGGGTCTAGGGGGTGAAAGTTAGCTGAATTGTCAGAAGCCAGTCTAATCCGGGTGCTGTAAACATAACCTAAAGTGCCGTTCGCCTTCCGCACGGGCCACCATCCTACCTGCCCCTGCGGAATCGTTTGAAAAACCTCTCCTTGGCTCAACGTACCTACTACCGAGGCGTCATTACTGCGTCCAGACCGGATGTTCACAGCCTGAGCATTCTGGATGACGGCTGGAACCTCATTAGGGCCTGGAGTTAGCCCCATGGGGTGAGGCTCTGGCGTTGGCTGAACAGCAGTGGATCTTGAAGGTTGAGGGGTGCTAGAACTATCGACTGAATCTAGGCTAATCCAGCTACTGCGGACGTAGCCTAAGCTGCCACTCGTGTTCCGCACAGGCCACCAGTCGCCGTTCTCGGGCAACGTGTAGAAGACCTCACCACGGGAAAGAATAGCAACTACATCAGTATTGGCGCTCCGTCCAGCGCGGATATTCACCGACTGAGCTCCTGGCGAGATGACAGCAGGTACTTCATCCGATTCTGGAGTTGCTCCCATTGGGTGAGGTTCTTGGGCTTGAGAAGGCGGCGTCTCCGGCATATCAGGCAGGGGGGATGGATTGGGCAAGTTGATAATCAGTAACGTGGACACGATGCCAGAGGCCGCAAGCAGGGCCCCAAGGATAAAATTGCGGCTGGAAATAAAGGGACGAACTGGGCCAGGCGAGTAGCTAATTGGGGTGGGATGAGTTGTTCGAGGCCCAGAAGTGCGGCGATTTTTTTCATAGCTGAGAATGATAGGCAGGGTAATTTCTTCAACATCAGCGTTGCTCAATCCAAGCTGAGATTGTAGCTCTTTGAGCTCTTGGTTAATCTGAGAGCTAAAGGGATAGTAGCCCTTGCTGATGGTTTCTTGGAAGACGGCCCGGTAGTTCTTGCGGGCAGCATCGATAACCTGTTGCTCCTCTTTGAGGACTTGATTTGCCATCAGGTCTGAAATCCCTAGAACCTTCGCTAGAGTAGCTAGCTGAAACTCCTCAATAGGATTAAGCTTTTGGTCAGCCAAAAAGTCCCTGACTCGACTACGATACTGATCAATCGCTTCAGTCGTATTCATGGTTTCAGCCGCCCTTAGCTTTTCGGCTAAAGATTCAGAGGCGACAACAGAACCTAAGTCGGTTTTAGCTAATCTATCTTTTTTCAGTAGGGTGGGATTAAGATCTTCGCTAATATCGACAGCTTCATACGGCTCAACATCGGGAAGTTCGATATCCCTGCTGTCTTGACTTACCTGGCGATGGTTTGGAAAACTGGCTACCTCGAATTGGATGGCATTACGTCCCAGTTTAAAAGCATCTTCAATATCTAGACCATAACCTAGGCCATCATAAAAGCCTGTCGCAAAAGCAATAGCAGTACTATCTTTTACTGCTCGCTTCATGCCAATAACATAATCAATATGTTCAACGATAGCCTTTGCTTGTATCTCGGCAAAGCAGGCATTCAGAAGAACACATTTAACATCATGGAAGATCTGAAAAAGCCCAGATAAAGCTTCAGCAGTTGCAGGCTTAGGACTTCCATCTTGTCCGACAAGCACAAGACCTGTATCGCCAGCACCATGGCCAGAAAAGTGGACAATGTCAGGCTGCTCTTTCAGCATGGCTCGACGCAGACTTTCGGCGTCAACAGCCCATTTGGTAACTAAGGTAAATTGCTCTCTTAATTTAGAGCGCTCTAAGCCATCTTCAATTTTCTTAGCTTCCTGATCAAGTTGAAGTTGATCTGTTCCGCGTGGATTTGCGGCCAAAAATAAAATCTTCATAGTCTCTTTATCCTGCCAAGTAGAGCACCATCGAAGCCGACAAGATAGCCTATTTTTTAAGTTTAGCGGCTGCATTTGGAGAGATCTATAAAGTAAAACTTTGCTTAACTTTCTAGAGGACTTTCGTTACGATCTCCCTGCTGTGGCAACTCATTGCTGAAAAGTAACTTAGTGCAGATTTTCACGCCGCCCGATCCCAGCGGTGATCGATAATAGAGGATGCTCTTTGCCCTTAGGTCTGCTATGGTTCCTGCTGGTTTGCCTGTCCATGCCTTTGTTCATCCCCTAGGCCAAAACCGGGATGCGATGGTGGCGGTGATGCAGAGGGTGGCCGAAGATATTACGGACTACCTGGCGGTGGCTGGACAGCAGGGGCCAATGCCCTTAGCTGAAGGGAGTATCTATCGCACGATTCCTGACCAGTCGGGGAGTTTGGCTGAGCTGGTGGATGGTTTGAAGGAGGTGATGGCAGGGGCGATGAACCCGGCTCATCCCAGCTATTTGGGCCATATGGATCCCTTGCCTACCACGGTCTCCATCCTGGGGGATTGGGTGACAGCGGCCCTGAACAACAACATGCTGAGTGTGGAAATGTCGCCCTTGCTGTCGCGGCTAGAGCCGTTGTTGATGGCGGAAATTGCCCAGATGTTTGGGCTGGGAGAACGATCTGGGGGGCTTTTGGTCAGTGGAGGCACTCTGGCTAATTTGCAGGCGTTGACGGTGGCTCGCAATGTGAAGTTGGGCTGTCTGGGCGGGGGCATCGCCGGACAGGCGGCTCCGGTGATGTTTGCCTCTGATATGGCCCACACCTCCATTCAAAAGGCCGCGATGGTGCTGGGGTTGGGGCTAGAAGGGGTGATCCTCATTCCAAGTAGCCAGGGCCGGATGGATGTGGCAGCCCTGGAGCAGGCCATTGCCCAGGCTCAGGCCCAGGGCCAGCAGCCCTTTGCAGTAGTTGCCACGGCGGGAACCACCGTGACGGGCAATATTGATCCCCTGCCTGCTATTCACCAGATCGCCCAGGCCCACGACCTCTGGTTCCATGTGGATGCGGCCTATGGTGGAGCCCTAGCCTTTTCGCCCCAGCATCGTCATCGGCTGGCGGGAATTGAGGTGGCTGACTCTGTCACCTTTAATCCTCAGAAGTGGCTGTATGTTACCAAAACCTGTGCCTCGGTGCTGTTTCGGGAAATGGGCCTCCTCCAGAGCCATTTCCGCATCCCGGCCCCCTACATGAACACCGATGCCGACTGGGTCAACCTGGGGGAAATTTCGGTGCAGGGCACCCGTCATCCCGATGTGCTGAAGCTGTGGCTGTCGTTGCAGCACCTGGGCAAGGCGGGTTGTGCAGCCCTGGTAGACCACGGCTACCACCTGGCGGCGCTGATGGTGGATCATATTCATCAGCGACCCTACCTGGCTCTTGCGACGGAACCGGAGATGAACGTCCTGTGCTTTCGGGGCTGCCCGCCCGACCAGCCCGAAGATACCTGGGACGCCTGGAATACCGGACTGCAACACTTTTTGCTGACGGAGGCCGAAGTGTTTCTGTCGCTGCCGCTGTGGCAAGGGCAACGGTGGCTGAAGGCGGTGCTGCTGAATCCCTTCACCACGCCAGACCACATCGTTGCCCTGTTTGATGCCATCGACCGCTATGCCGCCGCCCATGGGCCATCGTTGCCCTAGGTCTAGTCGGCAGCCTCCGGTGGGAGGGCCTCTGGATCGGGGGCTAGGGTAGCCAGACGGCTGACGGTGGTGCGCCAGGTGTCGATCAGGGCGGGCGTCCAAATCCAGCGCAGGCCCAGAACTCTGGGGTCGAGGATGGTGGGGTCGAGGTTGACCACCATCAGGAGGTAGGTGTTGGCCTGGGCCAGGGCGGCTTGGCGTTCAGCGGGGTCGGTGGTTTGTTCCCCTCGGCGGGCATAGGCCAGGGCCAACCCCGCCATGGCGTTGGTGGTGAAGCTAGAGGACACCTGAGACGGGCCATCGGGGTTGCGATCCCGCAGTTGGGCTTGGTCGAGGCGCAGGGCCGTCTCCCAGGCGGCAATGGCCAAATCATTGTCAGCGAGCACATAGTGGGCAAAGCCAAGGGCCACCCAGGCTTCTAGGAAGTCCTCCCGATCTTGAATAGCCTGATCCCACGCCCGACGGGCATCGTAGGGAGTGGCCCCCTGGTCGCCAATCATGGCCTGCTGCCACAGCAAGCGCCCCCGCACAAAGGCCAAGTCGGCCTCCAAGAGCTGGTCGGCATCGGCGGCGGCCAGCACCGATTGGGCAGCGGCTAAATCGCGCTGATCTAGCAGGTGCTCAATGGAGCGGCGGGCTTGGGCAGGTCGGCCTGTGGTCAGGTGTTGGATGGCTTGCAGCACTACCACCCCATTACCGCTGCTGGAGAGTGGCCCCTCCGGGGAGGGGGTCGTCCAGCCTCCGGGGGCAGGGGCGGGCTGGGGTGGGGCTGGTGGGGCCGTTGGGCGCAGGAACAGCCCTACAACCGCCGCTGCTCCTAGGGCTAGCCCGCCTGCCAGCCCCCAGCGCCAAGCCAAGGGCAGGGTAGATAACGCCTGATAGAACGCCCCCCGCCTTGGGGCCACCGGACGGGACGAAGCCACCTCGGCGCTAGGACTACCCCCTACCACCACCCGGCGAGGTGGAGGTTGGGCCGCAGGGGGAGCAACGGCGGGGGAAGGCAGGGGGGGCTGGGGTGGAGTGAGGGCGGCTAGACCTGAGTCGATGGATGATCCCTGGGGCGATCCGGCGGGGGGCTCAGCGGAGGTTGCTGGGACAGGGGATGGCGATGCTGGTTCAGCGGCGACGGCATCGCCGGGACGGGTCGCTGTGAGTTGCTGAACCAAGTGGGCCACGGGGTCTGCCTCGGGCTCGGTGGCAGCATCCCAGTCGGTGAGCCAGTCGGGCAGAACGGTGGCGGATGGCGCGTCTGAGGACAAGGCCCCAGAGCTGGCGAAAACCTCCTGGGCCAAGCTAGAGATGTCGGGATCGGCGCTGTAGTCTGGGGGAATCAGCCCCGGATCGAGGGCCATGTCTGTCAGGGACAACGGCCCTAGCCAGTCGGTACTCTGGGCCTCTGGGGTGGCACACAAATAGCCATCAAACCCAGGCCGCAGGTAGAGGATGGGCAGCATCCAGAGGGGCTGGCGAGAACCGTGGGCGGTCATCAACCCCTGGCGCACTCGGCTCAGACAGACATCCGCCGGATAGCCCTGGCGCAGGTTGCGGTAGAGCAGTTGGGTGAAGGTGATGGCCACATCATCGGGGATGCGGTCGGCCATGGCAATGACGCCGGGAACCCCCCGCGTCACCAGGGCCTGCACCAGGTTGGGCAAATGCCAGTCGGCCTGGGCTTCGGTGTCGGGGGTATAGGCCCCTCGGCAGGAGTTGAACACCGCCAGCCAGATGCCGTTATTCACCAGCAGTCCGGCCAGTTCTTTGCCGCTGAGGTTCTCGGTCAGGCCATTGTGGCGATTCACCAAAAATAGATCGCCGCCGCCGCCATCCCTCCCAGCGCTGGGGCCAGGGTCAGCGCTGGCGTCACTGTGTCCGGCATAGTGGAGCACCTGGAAGTTTCCCTGTTCTAGGGCTTGCACCAGTTCGGCCCGTCCGGGCTGCTCTAGGAGGGTGATCTGAATCTCTAGGGGCTGGCGCAGGCGGACGCCCGGATGGCTAGGGAAGCTAGGGCGACTGGGGGCGGCTTGTAGGTTAGCCAGCAGCGGCTTAATTTCCTGGGTGAGGGCAAGGCGGTGCTGGTCGCTGGGGGCGGAGACGACCATCAGCACACGCAGGGGCTCGGAGTCGGGGGCCAGGGGCGGTAGGGCGGCCAAATCGACGGTATTCGGCCCTTGGTAGTAGCGGCAGAGGGTGATATCCATGCCCGTGGCCAGGGGCCGATCCTCGCCGTAGAGCAGTTCCCAGGGGACGCCTTGCAGACGATTATCTTTAAAGCCCAACCGCAACCGCAGGGGCTGCTTGAGGTGCTGGGCCACGCCCTGGGCGGCCAGCCAGCTATCCCGCATACGCCCCTGGAACAGGTGCTGATAGAGGTCTTGCCCCAGACGAATGGCGGCTTCTGGTTCAGAACCCTGGGGCCGATCAGCGGCGGCCTCGCTGAGGAGTTGGTGCAGCGGGTCTTGCAGGAGCCGCTTAGCCCGATCCAGCCAGTCGGCCACGGGCCAGGTGACTTGGGCTTCTGCCAGGGGCACCCCCGCTGCCACGGCCTCGGTGCGCAGCAGATAGGTATCTGGCCCCATCATGGGCGTGATCGAGATGTGGAACTCTTGAATCACTAAGGCCAACTCTTAATAAAGGCTTGCAAACCCAGGACGGGCCACAAGGGACAGGTATGATAAATAGGCTTTTCGCCCCTGGTGGGGCTGATTCCGGGAGTTAGATCCATTTTTTTACCCCGCAGCGGTTCCCGCTTCTTCCACGGTAAAGCATCCCGGTGGTTCCCGCGATCACCGCAATTTCCCTACCCAATGGGGGGGCACTGGGCTCGGTGGGGCTGGGCGGCCCTGCTGGGCACCGTGGGGCTAGCCTGGGCCCCAGAGATCGCCACCGCTGCCATTGTCACCGTGGGGCTAGAGGCGGCAGCGGATCCATCCTTTTCCACCCTGTCTGACGAGGAGCAAGACCTGCTGGCCCTGCTGCAAGGGGTACAGCGTCCTGAAATTCTCAGTACCCTCAGCCCCGACGGTCGCACCCTGCTGGTGGCCTTGGCTGCGTCTGCGGCCCCCGATGGCCGTACCCTACATTTCCTCGACCTCACCACGGGCGATCTCACGGAGGCTCCGGATCTCCAGTATGACATCGTCAATCCCGTGGGGTTAGTGCGCTGGTTGGGCAACGACACCCTCCGTTTTTTGCAGCGAAACCCCTTTGGCCCATGGGAAATTGTCACCCTGAACCGAGCCACCGGAGTGGTCTCACGGCTCCAGATTGCGCCCGTGGGAGAGGAATTGGGGGAAGTGCTAGGGGTATCGCCGGATTTCTCCCGTTTGGCCATTCGCGTCTATGGGCCAGAGGAGGACGTGATTTTCCTGGTAGCCCTAGATACCCTACATCGCTTGGAAGTGGCTCGCCTCCCCCAGGAATTTGCGATTCAGACTATCACCTGGTCGGCCAATGGTCAGCAGATGGCCATGGTTGCCGCCGCTACGGAGGCTCAGCAACTCTACGACCGCAGCCCAACGAGCCCCAGTTTGGCCAGCACCGCCGTGCAGGATGCCCTGGGGCGGATGCCCCCGGAGGATAATCCCTTCCGCCGACACAACTGGGTACGGGTGTTTGATCTGTCCCAGCCCAATCCGCAGCCTGTGGAGTTGCGATCCGATCAGGGCCATGGCGATGACACGGTGGCCTTGCCGGAGGGGCAACCCTTAACCGAGCCCTCGGCAGATCCTCGGGACTGGGGGGATGGCTTTGCCGATGTCCTGCTGAGCCCCGACGGTCGTCGCCTGTTGGTCAAACGCTACCGCCCCGCGCGCCTTGCGGGCCGACCCCATCCCTCCTACCTCTTTCCCGACTCGGCCTACCACCAGGTCTACGACCTCAAGGGCACCCTCCTCCACACCATCGACGACCCTGCCCTGCAAGGGCCGCAGGATTCCCACGGCTGGTTTTTGGGGCCAGATCAACTGCTGTTTTGGGCGACGGCGGGCCACCATCGGCCCCTGTGGGTATACGACCTAGCGGCGGCACCCCCGACGGCCCTGAGTCCATCCCCGTACCGTAACGCCGAATCCTCCCCCCTGCGTAAACTCCCCCTACCTCCGGGCGCTGTGGATCCAACGGCCCTGGCGCTCAGTCCCAACGGCGACACCATCATCTACGGCTTTTCCTCCGTGACCCAGCCGCCGGAACTGTTCCGCCTGCGCCCAAATACCTCAGACCTGCCCGAGGCCCTCACCCAGATCAACACTGATTTACAACAAGCCAATCGGGTGCAGTACCAGCCCGTGCAATTTAATACCGACCACGGCTCCCGTGAGGGCTTCTTGGTGCAGCCTGCGGGCCAAGTCTTCCCGCCCCAGGGGGTACCCATGGTTTTTTGGCAGGAGGGTGGGCCAGGGTTTTCCATGGCCAATGCCTTTAGCACGGGGGTGGAAGCTCCCCTTAATCTGTTACCCAATTTTGGCCTTGCCGTTCTGGTGGTGCCCCTCACCGGACGGGAGGGCTTTGGGCCAGCCTTCTACCGTCGCCAAGCCGAAGCGCAAAACTTTGGCTACATTGACCTCGCGGAGGGACGAGACATCATTCAACAAATTGTGCAGCAGGGCTGGGCAAGGGCTAACCAAGTCGGCGTTAGCGGGTGTTCCTATGGGGGCTACTTTGCGGCCCAAAGCCTGCGTCTGTTTCCGGGGCTGTTTGCGGCGGCCAACCCCCAATGCTCCCTGCTCGACACCATCACGGAGTGGCAACTGGGCTATTCGGCTCTGCTGTCCTACTTGGTGGGCCAAGCCCCCATGGAAGACCCTGCCGCCTACCTCGCGGCGTCCCCCCTCTACGGGGCCACGGCCATCACCACCCCCACCCTCATGTTCCACGGCACCGAGGATTTCCTTCAGATCGATGTGGCCCGCAATTTCCACGACACCCTCGAAGCTGCCGGAGCCCCCATTACCCTCTACCAGTTTGAGGGAGAAGGTCACGGCATCGCGGATCCACAGTTACAGCGCCTTGCCGCCCAGCTCCAAATTCAGTTTTTCCGTCAGTACCTCGCCCCTCGCTAGCGCCCCCATCCTTGGCCAACAGCAGAAGACCGCAGGACGAAGAACAACCCTGACTTCAGGACGGGCGGCACGGCCAACGCTAGCCCATGGCTCCCGAGCCCATGGCTCTCGGTGGATGGCCTAGGCTGACCGGGCTTAGCTGTAGTGCTGATCCAGCCGCAGCAAGGTTTCGAGCAGCACGTTGGCCCCCTGGGTGCATTGGTCGGGGGAGGTGTATTCCACTTCGGAGTGGCTGAAGCCGCCTTCGCTGGGCACAAAAATCATGCCCATGTCGGTGAAGCGGCCAATTTCGAGGGCGTCGTGTCCGGCGCGGCTGGGCATGGACATGGAACTCAGACCCAGGGTGGTGCAGACTTCCGCAATGGTGGACTGAATGTGGGGGGCGGCGGGGCTGGGGGCCACATTGAGCTGGGGCAGGATTTCGATGTGGGTGTGGGTGCGCTGGGCAATGGCGACCAGCTCGATTTTGAGGTCGTTCACCAGTTTATCGATCACGTCTTGATCGAGATCCCGCACATCGAGACTAGCGACGACTTTACCGGGCACAATGTTGGCGGCGTTGGGCGACACCTGCAACGCGCCCACGGTGGCCACCCGCTGCCCCGGTGGTTCCGTAGCCAGTTGATTTACCGCTAGCACCACCTGAGCAGCGGCCACGAGGGCATCCTGGCGCAGATCCATGGGGGTGGTTCCGGCGTGGTTGGGGCGTCCGGTAATTTGAATTTGGTAGCGCTGCATCCCTACCACCCCTTGCACCACACCGATTTGGGCCTTGGCGGTTTCCAGCACGCCCCCCTGCTCTACGTGCAGTTCCACAAAGGCGCAGACCTCGCCCCGGGTGCGGCGGGCCAGGGCAAGGCGGCTCCAGTCGCCCCCCACCTGTTGAATGCACTGGTCGATGGGGTGGCCATCCTTGCGGCGATAGTCGGTCACGTCCAAGGACGCCGTTCCGGCCATGGCGCGACTGCCGATCATGGTATCTTCTTCGTCAGCAAACACAATCACCTCAAAGGGGTGATCCAACTGAAGGCTGTGCTCTTGTAGGGTGCGGGCCACTTCAATGCCCGCCAACACCCCCAAACAGCCATCAAACTTGCCACCGCAGGGCACCGTGTCAATGTGGGAACCCGTGGCCAGGGCCGGAAGATCCAGTTGTCCCGGCAATCGTCCGATCATGTTACCCGCCGTATCGAGCCGCACGGTCATCCCGGCTTCAATCATCCAGCGGCGCACCAGTTCACGCCCCTGCACATCCTCCGGGCTAAAGGCCAGCCGACAAATGCCGCCGTTGTCCATCTGGCCAATGGCCGCGAGGTCGTCCAGGCTTTGGTTGAGGCGCTTGCCGTTCACCCGCAGCACGGGCTGACCATGAACGGCCTGATCGGGGGAAGGTTGACCTTGGGACTGGAGGGTGGGCACGGTGGTCATAGGGGTTTGGGGTAAGGGTAGGAGAGGGACAGTGAAGGATGTTGAGGGCATTTCCGGCTCCCCTCTCCCCCTGGGAGAGAGGCTGGGGGTGATGGCTAAGTCGCCGCCATCGAGAGGGTTTGTAGTCGTTGGAAATTCTCTGATCCTAACCGGATTTCATTTTGCATACCGTCCATTGTATACAGTCGAACAAGGCTGTCCATAGTGGCCTTTGGGCAGCGATGGGTCAGGATGCTTAACGGATGGCGGAATCTAGGGTTCCCAGCCAGTCAATCAGCAGGGGGTTCACCACGTCGGGCCGTTCGTCGTGGGGGCAGTGTCCGGTGTTGGGGATGCTGTGGAAGGTAACGGCTTGGGTGGGGTCATCGGCCCGTTGACGATAGAGCTTGGCCCCTTGGATGGGCGTCCAGGGGTCATTTTCGCCCCAGAGGACGAGGAGGGGTTGGGCGATGGCAGGCAGCAGGTCGCTGGGTTTTGGCCCTGGGGGCGCGGTGACGATGGAGGCAAACACCTTTTGGGCGTTGGGCTGACAGGCGGGGGCGTAGATCATCTCCACCAGTTCGTCGGTGATGGCGGCGCGGTTGCGGTAGACCTGCTTTAGGGAACTACGAATCCGCCCCTTGCGGCGCACCTGGTTAAACACCACTGGCCCCACGGTGTCAGAACTCACCAGCCAGGTAAAGGCTTCCATCACCCAACTGAGGGGCGGGTACATTTCTTCGGGACGGTGATTCAGCCCGCCCGCACAGTTCAGAACGGCCCCGGCCTGGGCAGTTTCGGGGTGGTTGGCCAGCATCATCAGGGTCAGCAATCCGCCGATGGAGTTGCCGACGTAGATTGCTGGGGTTTGAATAAATTCGGCCCAAAAGTCGTACAACAGAGCTTGCCACAGATCCAAGCTGTAGTCCAACACAGGCTGATCCGACGCCCCAAATCCTAGCAAATCCAGGGCATAGACCTGGTATCCAGCCTCCGCCAGCACAGGAATATTTTTGCGCCAGTGGCCCAAGGACGCCCCAAACCCGTGAATGAGCACCAAGGGCTGACCATGCCCCTGCACGGTGTAGGTAATGCGGTGATCTTGCCAGCGCCAGGTGCGGGTTTCGAGGGCGGCAATCGTCAGTTCTGCAACCATAATGGGGGGAAATCTGGGGAGAAGGGCAAGGGGGAAGGTTGTAAAGAAATGTCACCATTGATGACATGGTTTTATCATACTCAACCCGTGGGTAGATAACCGTAGATGCTAGCGAGGTGAGAGGCTAGCGAGGCCGAGGGTCTGCCCACTCACCCCTGTTGATGCTGATTGCTGGTGCCATTGATGTTGCCGACAACTCTATTCCTTGACCTGCTGCCGTTGATGCTGGGGGCGGCGTTGGCTCCCCTGTGGCTCGTTATTGTGTTGTTGATTTTGCAGAGTCGGCGCGGCTTGGGGAAGGCCATCGCCTTTGTGCTGGGCATTACCCTGGTGCGGCTGTTTCAGGGCTGGCTGTTTGGCATGGTCTTGGGGCAGGCTGAGGTATTTTCAGAATCCAACGCGCCCCAGCTGGTGATGGCACTATTGCTGATGGCCCTGGGGTTGATGCTGCTGATTTCGGCCTGCAAGTCTCTCATCCATGCCCCCGACCCCGATGCGCCGCCCCCCAAGTTGTTTCAACAGATTGACCAGGCCAAACCCCTCAAGTTGCTGGGCATGGGCCTAATGCTCACCACTATCGCCCCCAAGTTGTGGGTGTTTACCCTCGCCGCCCTGGGGATCATTCGCGAGGCCAATTTA
Source organism: Leptolyngbya sp. BL0902 (assembly GCF_016403105.1). NCBI lineage: Bacteria > Bacillati > Cyanobacteriota > Cyanophyceae > Leptolyngbyales > Leptolyngbyaceae > Leptolyngbya > Leptolyngbya sp. BL0902. Next base: position 3,942,340 of record NZ_CP046155.1, on the reverse strand, counting down.
GACCGTGCCGCCGCCCTTCAGGCATATCTGGTGTACATCCTGGGGGCGCAGTCGCTTTTGATTTTGCCCCTGCTGTTCTATGCCGCCGTTCCTGGCCCTGCCAGTGGTTTCCTGCGAATGGCGAACGAGTGGCTGACCAAGAACCAGCGAATAATTGGCCTCGTGGTTTCGCTCCTATTTGGCACCGTCTTTTTCTGGAAGGGCTGGAGCAGCCTCTGGGCAATGGGAGCCTAGCCGTGGTGGGCATCTTGGTGCGGAATCAGCGAATGAGGTTTTTCCAACCCATGTTTTTCCATCAGGGCTTGATCGCCCATCACCACCCTGGGGCAGCCGTCGGCGATGATGCGGCCTTCGTCGATCAGCAGGACGCGATCACAAACTTCTAGGACAAACTCCAAATCGTGGGAGGAGATCAGCAGGGTTTCGGTGGAGTTTTTGAGGAAGCGGATCAGGCGGCGACGGGTGCGGAGGTCGAGGCTGGCGGTGGGTTCGTCGCAGAGGAGAATTTTGGGGGTCATGGCCAGCAGTCCGGCAATGGCGACCATTTGCTTTTCGCCGCCAGAGAGGTGGTGGGGCAGGCGGGGCAGCAGGGGGGTGATGCCCGTCATTTCGGCGGCCTGGGCGACACGGGCTTCGACTTCAGCCGGATCTAAGCCCATGTTTTGGGGGCCAAAGGCAATATCGTCGCGCACGGAGGCGGAAAAGAGTTGGTCGTCGGGGTCTTGGAACAACAGCCCCACCTCTGGCCGAAATTGTCCCGGCTTGAGGGGTTCGCCAAACAGGGCAATCTCCCCGGTGCTGGGGGTGAGGACGCCGCAAAGCAGCATGAATAGGGTGGTTTTGCCGCAGCCGTTGTGGCCAATAATGCCCAGCCGTTCCCCTTCGTGTACCGCCAAATCAAGGCCGCACAGCACACCGGGCTGGTCAGGGTAGGAAAAGGAGAGGGATTGGGCGGCGATGGCCACGGGCCGCTGTCCGGGAGTGGTCATGGAGTTGAGGCTGGTGGAAACGGAATCCATCATCGGCGCAACAGTCCTTCTGCAATCACAATCCCCGCCGCCGCCAGCAGGACGGCCCCCGTCAGCAGCCAGCTCAGGCCGGGGGCTGGGGTGGCTGTCCCGGTGCTAACCGTTGAGGCCACGCCGTAGCCATAGCCCCGCAGCCGCATAGCCTTGTAAACTCGTTCCGACTGTTCGTAGCTGCGAATCAGCAAATTACCCGCCAGCATGGCCCGCTGTTGCATGGCCTGTCCATTGATGCGAAACCAGCGCTGCCGAGTTTGGCCAAAGCCCCGCAGCCGCATGGCCTGCTGCATGGTCGCTAGGGTGTCGGCAATTTCGTAGAGGTAGCGGTAGGCGAGGAGGGTCATATCCGCCAAAATGACGGGCAGGCCCAGGCGGCGCATGGTGTTCAAAATCGTCAAAAACGGCGTGGTGCCCAGCAAAATGAAGCCGAGGGTTAAAATCGACAGAAAACGGCCCAAAATTAGCCCCGTGGCCTGTAAACCTTCCTGGCGCAGGGTGAACCACCCCCAATGGGCCAGCACCGTTTCGCCCACCGTCAGCGGTAACAGCACCACTACCGCCAAAATAAATAGGCCGGGATAGCTCAACCGTTGGCGCAAAAAGGAAAAGGGCAGTTCCGACAGGGCATAGAGCAATAGGGCCAAGGCCAGCATCCAGGGCACCAGCACCAACTGACGCACCGTGGCAAAGGCAAACATCAGCGCCAGCAAGCTCACCAGCTTCAGCCGGGGTGCCCAGCGATGAATCACCGACTCGCGGTGGATGTAGGTTTCAGACCGCAACGCTCCCATGCCTAGCCCTCCAGCAATTCGGGCTTGACCCGCTGCAAAAACAGCACCAGCATGGCGGTGAAGGTTCCTTCCACCATCATCAACGGAATGTGGGCGATGGACAGGGTGAGAATCGCGGCCCGCTCGGCATTAGCATCCACATCGGCGGGAATGTTGAGAATTACCAGGGCCAGAAAAATCAGCGCCGCGATGCCCAAGCCCAGGGCACCGCCCAAAAAGGCAAACACCCCGGTTCGGGCAGGCTCCGGCAGCACCTTGCCGATGGATTGTCGCCCCTGGAAAATGTGGTAGGCCAGCAACGCCGGAATGCCCATCATCGCGGCATTCACCCCCAGCGTGGTTAACCCGCCGTGGCCGATCACCAACGCTTGAAAAAACAGGCCAATCAAAATGGCCGGAAAGGCAAAGTAGCCCAGCACCACCCCTAGCAGGCCGTTCAAAATCAAATGCACACTGGTGGGCGGCACGGGGATATAGATGGACGAGGCCACAAAAAACGCCGCTGTCAGCAACGATGCCTTGGGGATTTCCGCACTGGGGTCAGGCTTGCGGTTGATTTGGCGCAGGGAATACCAGGTCGCCAGCCCCGTGAGGGCATAGCCAGCGGCGCACACCTGGGCCGAAACAATACCGTCGGGAATGTGCACTAGCGCTTACCCCTCGCAAAAAATAGGGCGGTGCCCACGAAGCCCCACACCATCGCCGCCATGCTCACCCACAGGGGCACTCCGGCGGCACGGGGTGATCCGGCATTCGCCAACACAGCGGGACGATTCGCGTTGTCAGCGACCTCAGTGGTGCCATCGGTGGCACTGGAACCTGATGCCGCCGAGTCCCCCGTCGTCGAGGCATTCGCCGCTGCCGGGGCTTCCCCCACCGGAATCGCCACCACATCCCCGTGGCCCGCTTGGCGCACCATCACCTCCCAGTTACCGGGTCGGCTAGGGTCGGGGGAGAAGACGAAGCGCCCGTCGTCGTCTGTGACGCCCGTTTGCCAGGGTTCGCTGGGGTTGTCGGGGGCGTAGACATTCACCTGTGCGGCCCTCATCGGTTCCCCCGAATCATAGCGGGCTTGAACTTCGATGCCGTTGATGGGTTGGTACTCAATTTTGGCTCCGTGGGCAAAGACCGGGACGGCTGCAACCAAGCCGCTCCATCCTGCTAACAGTAAAGCCAGGGAATATTTCATGAGGCCGTTAACTGAATTTCTTCACAATGGCCTTCGCCCACATGGCCCAGGCTGGGCAGAATGTTGAGGAAGGTTGCGTAGTCTTCCGCCGAAAGACCCGCTTCGAGGGCGGCGCTATCGAGGTTGACTTCGCCATTTTCGGCCAGGGCTGCCAGGGGATCAAACCCTAGGGCTCCGGTATTGATGTCGTCATCGGCGGGGGCATCGCCATCGCCAAACAGGTGGTCGAAGTGGAAGGTGGCCTCTAGATCCGCCGTGCCGTTGGCTTCTAGGATGCCCTTGCGCTCGTCGCCGACGAAATCGCCGCAGGTAAAGGCCAAGGCTTCAGAAAGTCTCAGAGTAAAGGGCAGGGTTTGGCCGTCCTTCGTGGCCGTGCCTTGCAGCCAGAGGGAATAGCCCGCCGAAGGGCCATCCGCCGCCGGAACCATCGTCCAGGCCAGGGCGTTGAACCGTCCCGCCGGAGCCTCCAATTCGGTGACTAACACGGGATCAGCGCTGTCGTCGCCCTCGGCCAAATCCACCACCTTCGGGCTGTCTACCACCACTTGGGCCTTAGCCTGGAGTTCTTCCCCGGCCTCTGGGTTAAAGGGCGGATCGGTTTGAGAGGCGGTGATGTCGGATAGGGAAACATACACATGGTCAAAGGTAATTTTCCAGCCATCGCGACTGGTGAAACCCTGACGCACAAAGTCTTCCCCATTGGCGCGAATGGCCAGAGTACCTGTTTCGGCAGCATCGCCAGCGGCTTGGGGCGCAGCGCTGGGCTCTTCCGTTGTGGTAGAAGCGCCACCGCAGGCTTGGAGGGCCACCAGCGTGGCGAGGGCAACGCCACTAGCGGCCAGTTTTAGAAAATGGGGCATGGAATATCCGTTGAATACGTCGGACAGGGCCACCAACCGAAGGTGAAGATAGGTTAACGGTGGGCCTGCAATCTCCTGTCTACTTAACCCTGCCCGTCCTAAAACTTCAATGCCCTGGGGGGGCACTGAGGGGGCTTTTGAGCAGTCAAGCCCAGCCAGAATCAGGCTTGGCCGTCATTGTTCCAAAATCCAATGGTCATAATAGGAAGCATTAACGCTATACTCTCGGCGTTTTGCCGATGTCGGCGCATGGCTCCGATCAGGGGTTCTCGAAGAAGGGCTAGGTATGTCTATTCAACCCGTACTCACCATTGCCAAAATTGCCGCCGAGGGTGGCCGCACCGCTAGATCGATGGGACTAAGGTGGCGGCGCGTTGGGTTGAGCCTGCTGCTGGGCCTAATGGTGGCCAGTTGCCGTACTGCCCCTTTGCCCGAACAAGCCACGTCACCCCCCCCCACGTCACCCCCCCCCACCGAGCCTGCTCCCCCGGTTGAACCACCCCCAACGCCAGCCCCCAGCCCAGACAATCCTGTTCCCCAGGCTCCCAGCACCACGTCCCCTGTCCAGCGCGACCCGCTCCCCGATGCCCTCGTCAAACAGTGGGAGCCCATGAGCAACGTCCTCCTCGCCTTTGGCCCCATGACCATCACCAGCGGCGACATCACCTGGGGCAGCGGCCAAACCAGCCCCTACACGCTGATTAGCACCGAGGGCGGCTTTTTGCTGAAACTAGAGGCCAACCCCCAGTTCTACGACACCAACCATCCCTTCGTGAAGCTGATCCCCAACACCGACGCATCGGGCACCGTCACCACCGTAGAAGTCGCCTTCTATGAAGATGAAGCCCAGGCCCAGCGGGATGAGTACATGATGTATGGCACCTACTTTGTGAATTAACCTTGGCGAATTGACCTTGGCGACTGGCTGAGTGAACTGGCCTGTGTACGTTGACGGGTGAACTGCCCCTAGGAACTAAGAGACCATGACGGAACCCCAGCCAGCCCCCCACCTTGACCCAGTCATTGCCGCGCTGATTGAACTGCACCGTGGCCTAGACCGCCAGGGGCCAGGGGATGAAGCAGTGTCGCGGCGGATTCTCGCCCAGTTGCCCCCCTTGCCGCCGCAGCCCACCATTGCCGATCTGGGCTGCGGTACCGGGGCCAGCGCCGTCCTGTTAGCCGACTGGTTTAAAACAACCGTGCGGGCGGTGGATTTTGCCTCCGACTTCTTAATCGAAGCGGCTCAGCGGGCGGAACAACGGGGGCTACAAAATCAGATTCAGTGGATTGAGGCCGACTTTGGCGCGTTAGACTGGCTCCCCGGAGAACTGGATCTGCTGTGGTCGGAAGGGGCCGCCTATAACCTCACCTTTGCCGGAGCCTTGGCGGCTTGGAAGCCTTTGTTAAAGCCCGGTGGTCTGGCGGTTATTTCAGAACTGAGCTGGTTTACCGAGGACATTCCCGCCCCAGCCGAAGCCTACTGGCAACAGGCCTATCCCGCCATGGCCAGCGAGGCCGACAACATCCAAACGGCCCTTTCTCAAGGGTTTGAGGTGTTGGGCGTAGAGCGTCTTCCCGCTGAGGCTTGGTGGCAAAACTACTACCCTCCCCTCAAGGCCAAAATGCAATTGTTGGGCAATTCCCCTGACCCCGTGATGCAGGCCGTGATTCAAGACACCGAGGCAGAAATCGACCTGTTTGAGCGTCATAGCGATGCCTACGGCTATAGCGTTTACCTGCTGCGCCGTCTCTAGTCCAGCCAGCCCCTCCGCAAGTTCCTGGCCTAGACATCTGCCCAGATCACCCTGTGGGTATGGCGGCTTACTTTGCCCTCCATCCATGGCCCCTACGCAATGGCTACCGTGACAGCTTTTGGCAATGGCAAGACTGCGACCTTGTCCCCGTCTGTCCATAAACAAGAAAAAAGGGGACAGCGACCTGCCCCCTGCACATTCAAGTTATGACGCGCAACTCAATTCTCTACACGAACACTTGCCAATCGCTGGATAGGGTCGGGTAGTTGATGGTTCCAGCAACCGCTGTGCCGTTCATGATCCAAGCCAGGGTGTCGCCTGTGGTGGAATTGCGCCAGAGCAGATCGGGTTGGCTATCACTGTTGAGGTCGGTCGCACCCCGCAGTTGATAACCTGGATCGAGATCTGGCAAGCCTGTGCCCCTGATTCGCGTACCATTGGCCCCCATTTCCCAAATCGAGGTGCGTCCGGTCGTTGTCCGCCACACGAAGTCCTCAATTTTGTCGTTGTTAAAGTCAGCGATACCCACTAGACTCCATTGACTGGACGCGCTGGGCAGGGTGATGGTGCGTCCACTAAAGGTCGTACCATCCATGATCCACGCCAGGTTTTGTCCGGTGCTTGCATTGCGCCAAATAATGTCGTCAAAACCATCTTGGTTCACATCCGTGAGCCCTGCGACCTCAAAGCCAACGGGTTGGGAGGGCAGTGTCAGCCCCTGGATCCGAGTGCCGTTGTTGAGCGTCCAGATTGAATTCCTGCCGTCGGTATTACGCCACAGCACATCGATGTTGCCATCGTTGTTGAAATCTGCGAATCCAGCCGTCCTCCAAGCCGCCGTTGGGGCTGGGGGGGTTGTCGCCGAAGTCACGTTGGTGCCGTCCATGAACCAAAGGCGAATCTCACCTGTCGTCGTATTGCGCCAGAAGACATCCACCTTACCGTCGTTGTCAAAGTCAGCCACTGACTGCACAACGAAGTTGCTGTCGAGGTTCTGAACGTTCTGGGACTGGCCAAAATTCCCTGCGGCATTGAGGGACCACAGCCTGTTCGTGACGCCCGTGCGCCAGAAGAGGTCGGTGAGGCCATTCCCCGAGAAATCGGTGGTGGGGAAGAGGATGTTGGCAGTTTGGGTAAAGCCCGTAAACTCCCGATTATTGGTATCAATGGCGGTGACGGAGATGGTGTAGTCGCCAAACACCTTGTACACCTTCGTGACATCGCCAGGATTGTTCACCGTGGTGGTGGTGCCATCGCCCCAGTTAATGCGGAAGGCCACGTATTGGTCATTCCCTGGATCGATGGGGGTACCAATGTTCAGGGTATACCGTTGACCAGCCCGAATGGGGCCAGACCCCGTCAGGGGGACAATGGGCGGCACATCGTTGACGGTGAGAGCCGCCGTGGCGCGGGTGGTGGCCTGTCCATCGTTGACGCTAGCCGTGATGGTAAAGACACCATCGCCGGGGTACGTGCGGTTGAGGGTGGGTACCCGGAAGTTGCCGCCGCCCTCATTGAGGATTTGGCCGGCGGGAACGGTGGTGGTGGTGCCATCGCCCCAGTCAATCGTAACGGTGTGGCTGGTAGAGTCCACATCCCTAAAGGTGACGTTGAGGACTACACCACTACCCTCGTTGATGGTGGTGTTGCTCAGGGCTAGGGTCACAGCTTCCGGTGGATCGTTGACGTTGGTAAAGACGATCCCGCCCGGAACTGTGGGTAACGTGGCCTGCCCGTCGCTCAGGGTCAGGGTAAAGGTCGGGGCGTTCTCGCTACCATCATGGATGAAGAAGATGGCCCCATTCAGCACCTCCTGCTGGGTGAAGGTCGTGATACCAGGTTGGTCGGGAACACCGTTGAGGTCGGTGTCGCGACTAAACTGCCCACGGGCCAAACCGCCTACCGTATAGACCAGCTGGGCTGGGGTGTTGTCGGGGTCGGTGGCATTGAGGTTGGCCGTTGTCAGCCTCAGGGTACCGCCTTCGGTGATTGGGAAGTTGTTCGCCGTGATCACTGGCGGATCGTTGACGTTGGTAAAGATGACGTTCCCAGGAACCGTCGTGACCCCGCCCGTGGAGTCGGAGAGGGCAATGGTGAAGGCGGCGGGGGTTTCGCTGCCGTTGTGGCGGAAGAGGATGAGCCCTTGATCCACATCCCGTTGAGTGAAGGTGGTGACGTTGGTCGGCGTTGGCGTCCCGATGTTGATGAAGGTGCCTCCCTGCACCCCCGACATGGTGTAGACCAGCAGATTGCGATCCAGGGTTTCCTCATCCGTCGCATTGAGGTTCGTGGTGGTCAGGACTAGATCGGCCCCCTCGGTGATCTGAAAGTTGTTGGCTGTAATGACAGGCAGATCGTTGATGGGGGTGAAGGCGATGGACGCCACCCGCTGGGTCTCCCGCGATCCGAGGGGATCGTTGTCGCGCACGGTGAGGGTGTAGGCAGGGGCGCTACCGTCATCGCTGGCGGTGAAGGAGATGCGCCCCAGCACCAGGTCGGTACGGGTGAAGGTATCTCCGGCATTGAGCTGTACTGTCGTACCGTCGGTATTGAGGCGACTGAAGAAGCCATTTTGCACGGTATCGATCCGAAAATCGAGCAAGCTCAGGGGCGTATCCACATCGTTGACCAAGATATTGGTCGTAGACAGCACCACCGTTTGCCCTTCGGCAATGGTCAGGCTGTTGCGGCTGAAGATCGGCGCATCATTGACCGGAATGTAGTCAATGATGGCGGCGATTTGCCCCGTGGTACCGCCATCGGGATCCGTCACTTCAATCGTGAAGGAGGGCACGGTTTCGGTGCCGTCGTGGATGAACACGATATCGTTGCCAGCGTTCACCTCGGCCTGGGTGAAGCTGAAGAGGATATTGCTCGTCGCGAGGGAAATAAAGCTGCCTCCCACCACGTTGCGGACTTGATACCTGAGCTGCGCTGGGTTGGTGGTTTCTTCGTCCTCAGCCGCTAAGTTGAGTGCTGTAATCACCAAGGGCTGACCTTCGGTGATGCTGAACTGGTTCACCCGCAGCACTGGCGGGTCATTGACGGGGGTAAAGCTGATGATCGCAGGTACCGTCGTGGCCGCATTGTCTGGATCAACCGCCACAAAGCTAAAGCTGGGCGGGCTGTTGTCGCCATTATCCACGAAGGTGATCCGTCCTAGGGATAGATCCACCGCGCTAAAGGTGGCGTTAGGATCCCGTGGATTCGCCGCATCCCAGGGCGTCAGCAGGGTGCCATTGCGGAAGAAACTGCCGCCCACCACGTTGGAGACGCCGTAGAGAATCTGATCGTCGGGATGGTCAGGATCCGTCGCCGTAATGTTGTTCAGCCCCAGGGTGACAGTCGCCCCTTCCGTAATGGCGACATTGCGGAACAGGAAGGTGGGGGCATCATTGACGTTGGTGAAGTTGATGCTGCTGGGGATAGTTGCTGTGGCCCCTTCACCGTCGCTCACCACCAGGGTGTAGGTGGGAGCGAGTTCGCCGCCATCGTGGACAAACTGCACCTGTCCGGCGTTCACCTGGGCCTGGGTAAAGCTGGTAATGGCAACCGTGGGGGCGCTCACCAGCGCAAATCGCCCATTGGTCACGCTTTGCACCTGGTAGGTGAGGTCGGCAGGGCCAGATTCCTCATCTTCAGCCAACAGGTTGGTATCGCCCAGGATAACGGTGTCGCCCTCATTGAGGGTGAGCGTGTTAACCCGGAACTCGGGCACGTCATTCACCCGCGTCCAGTTGACGGTAACGAGGCTGGGGCCGACGGTGATCGGTGCGCCATTCGCCGAACCGCTGTCCCTCAGCGTTAGGCTGTAGCTGGGCACGGTTTCGGTACCGTCGTGGACGAACTGGATGGCCCCAGCGTTGACATCTGCTTGGGTAAAGCTGGTAATGGCCGTCCCTGCCGCCGCGACCCGCTCAAACTGGCCCCCCACCACGGTGATCACGGTGTAGGTGACTTGGTCGGGGCCAGATTCTTCGTCGGTGTACTGAAGGTTGTTGCTGCTGAGGATGACTGTGTCGCCTTCGGTGATGGTCAACACGTTGCGGGTAATTTCCGGTGGGTCGTTCACATCCGTGAAGTTCACGGTGGGCGTCCCGGTGGCCGTCAGACCTTCGGGATCCCGAACAGTGACGGTATAGCTGGGCCTCACGCTGGTGCCATCCTGCACAAAGCGCACCTGGTTGGCCGTAATTTGGGCCTGGGTGAAGGTCAAGGTGGGAGACCACACGCCAGAGCCATTGACCAGCTCAAACCGCCCGCCCAGAACCCCAGAGACGGTGTAGATCAACTGCGCCGCCGGAGTTTCGGGATCCGTTGCCCGCAGTACCCCGCCCGTAACCGCCGTGCCCAGCCCATCGCCAAAGACCACGGTGCTGCCTTCCGTCACCGTCAGGGTGTTGACGAGGATTTCGGGAGGATCGTTGATGGGCGTGAAGTTAATCGTGCCGTTTTCCGTCACGGTGTTGACATTGGCGGGATCGGGGTCGGTGTCAATGACGGAGATGGTGTAGCTGGGAACAATTTCCTTGAGGGCCGGAGGCTGAACAAAGAGAATGTCCTCCCGCAGGATGTCATCGAGGGTGAACTCCGTGATGGCCACGGTGGGGTCGCTCGCCCGCGCAAAGAAGCCTCCCACAACGGATTCAATGCGGAAGCGCAGCTCGATAGCCGGAGTTTCTGGGTCAACAGCATTGATATTGGCGGTGGTGAGCACCACGGTGCCGCCCTCAATCAGCGAGAAGCTGTTGGCCAGGAACCTGGGGGCATCGTTGATGTTGGTGTAGAAAATGTTGCCGTTGCTAGTGACAACCCCGCCCGTGCTGTCGCTGACGCTGAGGGTATAGCTGGGCACGGTTTCGCTGTTGTCATGGACAAAGCGAATATTCCCGGCATCCAGATCAGCCTGGGTAAACTCGGTGATGGCAACCCCGCTAGCAGAGACGTTTTCAAACTGCCCCCCCGCTACAGCGGTCACGGTATAGACAATGCGGCTGGGGTCGGTGGTTTCTTCGTCAGTTGTCCGCAGGTCTGGATCGGCCAGATTGCGGTTGAAGACAAAGACTCCCCCCTGCTCAACGATGAGCCGATTGCGCTGCACCACGGGCAGATCATTCACTGGGGTGAAGGTGACATCCGCATTCCTGAAGGTGCTGGCTCCGCCGCTATCGGTAACGCGAATGGCGTAGTTGGGACTGGTTTCGGTGCCGTCGTGAATAAACCGCACCCGCTGGTTAATGATGTCATCGCGGGTAAAGCTGGTGATGGCCACATCAATGGCCGAGACAAACACAAACCGTCCCCCGGCAAAGGTGGCATCGGGCACAAACACCCCGCCCACAATGCGGCCCACGGTAAAGGTGAGGGTGTTGTCGTTGTCCTCCTCATCGCTGGCGTTGATGTCGGCGGTGGTAATCAGCCGAGATTGGCCCTCGGTGATGGTGAGGCGATTGTTGATCAGAATCGGCGCATCGTTGACTAGGGTGAAGATCACCGCGACCTCGCTATCCACCTCGTTTACCCCATCACTGACGGTGAGGACGTAGGTGGGTGGGCGTTCTGCGCCATCGTGGACAAACTGCACCCGGCCACTGTTGATATCGGCTTGGGTGAAGCTGGTGATGGCCGTGCCCGGATTCGCGACGAGCTCAAACCGTCCGCCCACTAGGTCGCTGACGGTAAAGGTGAGCCCGCTGGCCGGGGTTTCCTCATCCGTGGCCAGAATGTCGGTGGACGTCAGCACCACCGTAGCCCCCTCCGCAATGGTTAGGAGGTTGCGGCTAAAGATGGGTGGATCATTGACCGCCGTAAAGTTGACCGTCGCAGCGCTGCTATCCGACAGCACCGGAGCCCCGCTATCGCGCACAATGAGGGTGTAGGCCGGGGCGACTTCGTTGCCGGAGTGGTTGAACCGCACGTTGCCATCAACAAGATCTTGCCGGGTGAAGAAGGTGGTCGGGATCCACATACCCCCTGCAAATCGCTCAAAGGTGCCGGGATAGGTGGGCGCAGTGGGATCTGTAGGCAGGCCCGTCACCTCAAAGACGAGGGTGTTGTCGTCGTTGTCGGGGTCGGTGGCATCGATATGTTGGAGGGTGATGGTAACGATATCGCCTTCGGTGAGGGTGAGGCGGTTGGCCAAAATCCGGGGCGGGTCGTTGACGTTAATGAAGTTAACCACGGCGGTACGGGGGGTAGAGAGCAAGCCATCGCTGACGGTGTATTCCAGGATGGGCACGGTTTCGCTGTTGTCGTGCACAAAGGAGACCCGGCCACCGTTAATGTCGGCCTGGGTAAAGGAGGTGCTGACCACGCCATTGACCCGAATTACGCCGCCTGTAATCCGGCTGAAGTCATAGCGCAGGGTGGCATCGTCGGATTCTTCGTCGGTGGCGCTAAAGTTGGCGCTGGTGAGCAACACCGTTTGGCCCTGGGTGACGGTAAAGCCAGCGTTGACGATCACCGGAGCATCATTGACCTCAATGAACGTGACGTTGGCTGGAACCGTTACCGTCCCGCCGTTCCCGTCCTGCACCCTAATTGTGAAGGCTGGCGCGACGCCATCGCCGTTGTCCACAAAGGTCACACGACCTTCGATCACCTCTTGCAGCGTGAAGAAGTTGCGGGTTATGCCGTCCACCTCAAAGCGCTCCGCCGGAATGGTTGATCCATTGCCGGGAGCCAGGTTCTCAATGAAGAAGAGTAGGTTGGGGTCAAAGGTTTCTACGTCGGTGGCGCTGAGGTTGGCCTGGGTCAGGCGTAGGGGTTGTCCCTCAGTGATGGTGAACTGGTTGGTCGTAATGACGGGGAGGTCGTTCACCTCCACGATGTTGACGGTTACGACCACCGTGTCAAAACCGCCATCGCCATCGCTGAGCCGAATGGTAAAGGTGTCTGGGCCGGAGACATCGGGGTTAGGGGTGTAGCGGAACTGCTGGGGTTCCCCATCCACAGGGGGCAGAATCGTCACTGTCCCCCGGCTGGGCGGGCTCGAAATACTCCAGCTCAAGATATCCGTCACCCCCGGATCAAACGCCCGCAGGCCAAAGGTCAGGGGCGTATCTTCGAGACCGTTGATGGTCGGGAGTAAACCGCCTGGATCGGCTCCGGCCTCGTTGAGGATGGTGGGAGCCACGTTGTTGACTGTCACCGTCTGGGTGCGGGTGGTGGTAGCCCCGGCGGCGTCCGTGACCGTGACCGTGACGGTGAAGTTACCGTCATCGGCGTAGACGTGGGTGCTGGCTGGCAGGGTATAGGTAGTGCCCGTGACCGGAGGCGTCCGGGTCAAATCCGCTGCCGTGAGGGTGGTGGTGGTGCCATCGCCCCAGTTAATGGTGACGGTGTGGCTGTCGATGCGGTCAACGTCAATGAAGCTGCCACCGAGGGTAACGGAGCCCCCTTCGTTGATGGGAGCGGTGGGGAGCCCGGTGAGGGTGAGGGTGGTGGGGGCATCGTTGACGGGCACCACATTCACAAATACTGTGATGGTGCTGACTCCACCGTTGCCGTCGCTCACCCGGATGCTGAACTCATTGTTCTGGTCAAAGTTGGCGTTGGGGGTGTAGCGCAGGGTTTGGTTCGCCGATCCGTTGGGGTTCGTCACAAAGGTGACGGTGCCGTTGGGGGGCTGGGCCACAATCGACCACTGGAAGTTGGTATCTGCCGGATCCGTAGCGCTCAAGTCGAAGGTGATGGGCGTGTCTTCGTTGGTGATCAGCGGCAGGAAAGATCCCTGCACAATGGTGGGCGGCACATTCACCACGGTCACGGCCAGGGTATCGCTCACGGTGAGCCCAGCAGAATCCCGCACAATGGCGCTGATAGAGAAACTGCCCGCGCCGCTATCGACTCGGTAGGTGTGGCTGGTGGTAAAGCGATAGTTGCCGTTGCCCAGGCTCACGATGTTGCTGTTGGACAGTACCGTGGCCGGGGTGCCATCGCCCCAGTTGATGGTGACGGTAAAGGTGTCGCCAACATCTGGATCTGAGAAAGTACCTGTGAGGGTAAAGGTGTCCCCTTCGTTGATGGTAGACACTTCGCTCTGGATGTTCAGCCCCCTCGGTGGGTCGGGCTGGGGCACCACCGTTACCGTCACCAGAATGGTGTCAAAGCCGCCGTCGCCATCGGCCACCTGCACCTCAAAGGTATCGGTGCCTGCAAAGTCAGGGTTGGGGGTATAGGAAATAACCTGGTTCGTGCCAGGGGTGCCCGATACGGTGGCCGTACCGTTGCTGGGCTGATTCAGAATGTTCCAGGTCAAGACATCCTGCCGCCCTGGGTCGGTGGCGTTCAGGGTAAAGGTGGTGGGGCTGTCTTCGTTCACCGTCACCGCTAGGGTGGCCCCCTGGGTGATGGTGGGCGGCACATTATTCACCACCACATTGGTGGTGCGAGGGGTAGCCTCCAGGCCACCAGCGTCTCGCACCGTCATCGTAATGACGTAGGTGCCGTTGTCTTGGTAGATGTGGCGCAGGTTGGAGAAGACAAAATTGCCGTTGGCATCCCGGTCTAGGTTGGCGCTGCCGATCACGTCACTGGTGCCATCGCCCCAGTTGATGGTAACGGTGTGCAGATCGTTGGCATCGAGATCCCTAAAGCTGCCTACCAAGGTAATCTGGCCGCCCTCGTTAATGCTGCTCTGGGTTGGGGCTAAACTCAGGATGACCGGAGCTTCATTGACGTCTAGCAGGTTGATGGTGACGAATTTCTCGTCGAAGAGTCCGCCGCCATCGGTGGCCCGCACTAGCAGGTTATAGGCGGTGGCAAAGGATTCAAAGTCGAGATCGCCCGAATCGTTAACGGTGATGATCCCTGTCACCGGATTGATCAAAAAGGCCCGATTGCCGTCGTTGTCGTTGTCGGGGTTGCCCGACACAATCGACCAAGTCACGGGCTCATTGACCGCCACCGTGCCCACCGTCGTTCCGTTGGCAGAGTTTTCGGCAATGCTAAAAATCTGATTTGGGGCAATTTGTGGGGCCGTGTTCAGGGTGATCCGCACATCCCCCGTGGCGCTGCCCACGCCATCCACCGCAAAGTAGTAGGTGGTTCCCATCACAGCGGTAAAGGTCGTTCGGCTTTGCAGGTTACTGCCGCTGATGTTGTCGTTAAAGGCGATCTGGTTCAGGCTGTTGACGGCCCCGCCCGTATACACCGCCAGCACCGTATCGATGCTGCTGCCCAGGGTATCCACCGTAATCAGCCCCGTGGTGGTGGCCGTCCATTGCCACCAAATCGAGTTATTCAGGCTTTCTTGAGTGACCTGGGGCAAGATGGCCACATTGGGATCATGGATGGGTTCGCCCGCTTGATGGGTGGCTCCCACGTTGCTCCCCACGCTGGTCACGCCTGCCGTCAGAAGCGGGGCCGTCATCCCAAAATTGTCGCTCCCCAAAACGGCCCGATAGCTAGCGGCAAAACCATGATCTACGGTGTTTACCGCCGTCACCGCTCCCACAGTGGCGTCTAGGTTCCAGTCGCCTCCTAGGTCGGCATGGCCCACCCACCGAGGCGAAGCGGCAATCCCCGCCCCCGTTAGGGCATGCAGTTTGGATAGGAACTCCGATCCGGCATCCCCCGCCGCCACCTGGCACCCATAGAGATGAATTTGTGGTGAGGTCACAGATTCCCCAAACCACTGCCCCAGAGTTGTGCTGTACTGCTCTAGGCTATCTAGGTCGAGGCTTGTGCGCCCTAGGAACATCTGCCCCGGTGCTCCGTGGGCGATCACCACGAGGGTGTTTACCGTGGGATATTGGCGGAGAACGTCCGTAATGACCGCTACCCCATCCTCGTTGGCTTGGATGACGCGGCTCGTTCCCTGGCGACCGAGATGATCGACCAAGCGCCAGTACTCATCTACCTGAGAATCAACAACGATTAGGGAGCTAGGATAGTTTGCCATGGTGGGAAGTTCCTGAACTTCGGGGAATAGACGACGGGGGATGGTAGATAAGGACTAAAGACTTTTGTGGGGGCCAGCCATTAACAGCGCCAAAGGAATGGCCTTGATTGGCGGTGCATTAGCCACGGGACGCTCAGCATCACCCAAGCCCACACCGTCTTTGTTCTGCGACGGTGTGGGCTGCTGCCAATCCAGTTCAGAGGGGAGGTGGATGCTAACACATTGATGCCAGGGAGTAACACGATGCCAGGGATGAATGCAGGACAATGCTTGTCAAACTTTCCTAGATTAGAAATAGCGCTATCAATTAACATTCCCTATCTGCCCCATGAAAATTTCACAGTTCATATATCCCTGCGTTTGTTGACATTTTTTAATGAATTTTATGAACAAAAATGTCAAGATAGCCGTCAAATGGTACGACAACTCAAGATTCTCAACGGAATCCGCAATAGATATTTCTAGTCCAAGCCTAAGGGAGGCAGGCTTGCTAGGGTAGAGCCCCGTAGAAGGGCGATATAAGGGCTGTTCTGCCCAGATGAGAAGCAAACTAGCTATCTAGATCTGAACTCACAAAGCTAGATTGATTAGGACTTGCAGACATGTATCGTTTACTCAGTCTCCATACTAAAACCCAATTCTAGGAATAGTGTAGGAAAGATCATTAAAGTTACCCAAGGATGAAAATATCCTCAGCTAAATTAAGGCTGAGTCCTGAGACTCTTCTTCCCAGATATCCCGAACAGAGATAACGAACGTTTGTCGCTAGGTCTCTAGACTAACCATCAGATCCCAGTCATCTTTTAACCATCCAATGATGTATTTCCAATGCCGACGTATCGATGGCTTAGCCCATCGGATTTTGCCGATTTCTTAAGAATTTCAGCATTTATACTGAAGACTCAAAAAGTAACCGTTGATAAGGCAGCACTCCTTAACGTAGCTCTACTGAGTTAGTACAGCCCATGACTTGGATCAGTTGCCGCGCCTAACCTGCTCCAAATCATACTGAAGGTCGAAAAAGATGGATCAGATATTTCGGGTATCTTTTCTATCTTGGGTCGTCTTCAGTCCGCTGAATCGGGGAGGCTGTGGGCTTCTGGGCCTGCACCACCTGAAGACTGCCGCCAGCATAGAGCCGATGGGCCATCGCTTGAAAGCCAAGGTCGCGGAGTTCTTGGGGAAGATCAGCCTTGAGCATGGCCCAGGCGGTGTGGGTTTCAAACAACCATAGGAACGTCGCTAACCCCGGCCAGTAGACCGGATTATGGGGGCTGTGGAAATCTACCACTGCCACTATGCCCCCAGGCCGTAGAACCCGCAAGATTTCTGCAAAGATTTGTTGCCGCTGTCCGGGTTCCATCTCGTGCAGGGCGGCGCTGCTGTGGATCAGATCAAAGCAGTTGTCCTCAAAGGGCATGGTCTCGGCCCAGCCCTCCACAAAGGTGGCTTGGGGCACGTTGCGCCTAGCCCGCTCGATGGACTTGGGCGAGGCATCGAGGCCCGTGACCCGCTGGCTGTGGTTCACCAAAAAGGCTGTGGTTTGGCCGCTTCCGCAGCAGAGATCTAGCACCGACGCCGCCGGGGTGAGGGCGAGGTCTTGCAGGGCCAGGGTGCGAAATCGGCGCTCGCCGCCTACGGTGAGGGCGGCGGTGCGAGAAATACCATCGTATAACCACTGATGGCGGTAGCTGAGGGGTCGTAGAAAAGTAGCCATACTGTCATTATGGCGAATTGTGATCCCACCCAGGACAACACTTGGGATCAGCAATCCCGTCCATCAGCAATCACCTCCATTGGCACTACCTATGATTCGGCCCCGCACCACCCTCGTTTTGGCCATGAGCCTGGATGGGAAAATCGCTGATGCCCAACGGCGGGCGGCGCGGTTTTCTTCCCAGGCGGATTTAGACCACCTAGAGGCCAGGGTGGCGGAGGCGGATGGTGTTTTGTTTGGGGGCGGCACCCTGCGGGCCTACGGCACCACCCTCAGCGTTCGCAGTCCTCCATTGATTGAAGCTCGTCGCCAGCGGGGCCAGACCGATCAGCCGATCCACATTGTTTGGTCGCCCTCGGGTCGTTTAGATCCGCAGTACCGTTTTTTTCAGCAGCCCGTTCCTCGGGGGTTGATCACCACCGTCACCGGGGCAAAGGCTTGGCAAGAAAAGGCCTATTTTGATCATCTGTGGACAATACCCGACGATCTAGCCCACACCTGGGACTGGCCCGATCTGCTGGATCGGTTGTCAGCCCAGGGGATTCAGTCCCTCGCCTTGCTGGGGGGTGGATTGCTCACCTCCGAACTGTTGCGCCACGGCCTGATCGATGAGGTCTACCTTACCCTCTGCCCTCTGCTCATTGGCGGTGCAGCGGCCCCCACTCCCGTCGATGGCGAGGGATTTCTCGCCGAACTTGCGCCACGCCTGACCCTCATGGGCTGCCAAACTGTGGCCGATGAAGTGTTTTTGCACTATGGTGTACAGCCTCTATCGTCAGCGGTAAACTTGGCTCCCAGCCTAGCCCCTTCCGTAGGACAATAACACTACTCAACCCATTGGTTTTAGATGCGAGGCTTTGCCATGGTCACGACCCCCGCTGTTGCGTCTCCCACCGTCCGCGATACCCATCGGACGTCCCTCAATCCCCTAGTGGTGCCAGAACGGCTGTTGTTGGGGCCGGGGCCATCCAACGCCCACCCCCAGGTGATTGCGGCCATGAACCACCAGCCCCTTGGCCACTTGGATCCCGACTATCTGGCGATGATGGATGAGGTGCAAGAGCTGCTGCGCTACACCTGGCAAACCGATAACGATCTCACCTATGCCATTGCGGGCACCGGGTCGGCGGCGATGGAAGCCACCCTAGCCAACGCCATTGAACCCGGAGATCGCGTCTTGGTGGCGGTGAAGGGATACTTTGGCCATCGGTTGGTCAACATGGCCCAGCGCTACGGGGCCGAGGTCGTCACCATCCAAAAGCCCTGGGGCGAAGCCTTCACCCTAGAGGAAATCACCGCCGCCCTCCAGACCCACCAGCCGGATTTGATGGCCATCGTCCACGCTGAGACCTCCACTGGGGTGCGACAACCCTTGGAGGGGGTGGGTGAAGCCTGCCGTGCCCAGGGTTGCCTGCTGGTGGTGGATACCGTGACCAGTATGGGCGGCGTGCCGATTTTCCTGGATGAATGGCAGGTGGATTTGGCCTATAGCTGTAGCCAAAAGGGGTTGAGCTGCGCTCCTGGTATTTCCCCTTTCACCATGGGGCCACGGGCGGTAGAAAAGCTGGAACGTCGCGCCAAGCCCGTGGCCAACTGGTACTTGGATGCGGCCCTGCTGCGGCAGTATTGGGGCAGCAGCCGGGTGTACCATCACACCGCCCCCATCAACCTCACCTACGCCCTACGGGAGGCCCTGCGATTGCTGGCGGAGGAAGGGCTAGAGGCCCGCTGGCAGCGCCACCAAGCCACCGCAGAATACCTCTGGGCGGGGCTGGCGGAGTTGGGTCTGTCTTGCCATGTGCCCCAGGAGTTCCGCTTGCCCACCCTCACCACCGTGCGCGTGCCCGATGGCGTGGATGCTAAGGCCGTAGGACGGCAACTGTTGACCGATCACCACATTGAAATCGGCGGCGGCTTGGGCGAACTGGCGGGTCGGGTATGGCGCATTGGCCTAATGGGCCACAATAGCGATCCGCGCCTTGTGGATACCTTGCTGCATGCCCTGAAGCAGGTCTTGACCTAGCCCCCCGTGGGGGGGCAACGATTCCCTGGGTGTCTGTTGATGCCCAGATGGGCTTTGCCTACGCTGCCGTTCTGGACAGCACCCGGGGTAAATATCTATGGTCAATCCTCAACAGAGTGACGGGGAATTGTTTAGATTAGGTAAAGGTTGAGGCTGAATATCATTAAAGTATGGATATTGTGCTGGCAAGCTCCAGTCCTCTGCTAGCGCCGTGAACGCCCACGCCACGCCCGTTGGCACTGGGGACTATGGCCAGACTGGAGTGTATTCGTGGAGGCGGAGTGACAGCAGAGGTGGATAAACAGCGCCATGGTGGTGACACCGCTGATCTCCAGGGCAGTACGGAGACCTTGCCGTCTGTACTGCTAGGGTGCCTCCAAACTCCCGTGTGGTTGTATGGGCTAAGTTCCCTAGACCTGTTGTGGGCCAATGCAGCTGCGCTCGACTGGATGGGCCTCGCCTCGGTGGAGGGGGCGGCGGCTTGGATGCAGGGGGCCGGGGCGGGGTGGCACAATCTCCTGATCGGCTATCGTCAGGCGATGGAAGCGGGGCAATCAATAGAGGGATTGCGCCCCATAGTGTCTTCGGCGCAGGGCAAACCGCTGTGCTGCCTGGGCTCAACGGTGGTGTTGGCCAATGGGCAAACCGGATTGTTGCTAGAAGGCCAAGGATCAGCGGAAGAGGATAGCCATCAGCAGGCTATCCTCAGCGCCATCCCAGACTTGCTAATGCGGATGACGCGAGAGGGGCAGTGCCTATATCTAGGGCAGGGGAGTGACGTGGTGCTGTGGCGGGATCTGGATCCTCGCCAGCGGGCTTCGATTTATGACTTGCTGCCCTATCCCCTAGCCAAAAAGCGGCTGCACTATACCCAGCAAGCCCTAGCGACCCAAACGCGCCAGATCTATCGCCAGGATATTGAGGTGGCGGGCCAACTCTGCCATGAGGAGGTGCGCGTCATCCCCATGAACGACGGCGAGGTACTTGTCATCGTGCGAGACATCACCGCCATTGCCGAAGCCGAGCGCAAGCTGGAGGAACAGACTAACCTCTTTCGGCAGCAGGCCCAGCGGGATCGGGTGTTGGCCGAAGTGACCCAGCACATTTCCCAATCCCTCGATCTCCAAGAGGTCTTGAATACGGCGGTGACGGAACTGCGGGCCATGATGCAGGCTAGCCGAGTGATGGTCTACCGCTTTGATGGATCCGAGGGCGGTGGCCGAGTAATCGCCGAGGCCGTGAGTCAGCCGACCTATTCCCTGCGCCAGGTACAGGTGGAGGATCGATGTTTTGCGGTGAGTAGCCCCGCCGTTCAAGCCTACCGCCAGGGGCGCATCCACCGCGTTGCCGATGTTCAGTCCTCTGGGCTGTCGCCCTGCTATAGGGCGATGTTGACCCAGCTAGGGGTGCGGGCTAACCTCGGATTGCCCATCCTGCAAGGAGCAACTTTGTGGGGGCTGCTGGTGTGTCATCAGTGTGATGCGCCCCGATCCTGGAGCGACCTAGAGGTGGAAACGCTCAGCCAGTTGGCGAATCAGCTCGCCATTGCCATCCAAAAGTCGGAACTCTATGAACAGGTGCAGCAGGTCAACCAAGAACTTCAACACCTGGCCACCCATGACAAACTCACCGGGCTAGCCAATCGCCGCTATTTTGACGATTACCTAGACCAAGTGTGGCAGCGCCTGACCCATGAGCGCACTCCCCTGAGTTTGGTGCTCCTCGATATCGACCATTTCAAACGCTATAACGACACCCACGGACACCTGGCGGGAGATGACTGTATTGAACAGGTGGCGATGGCGATTCGGCGATCTATCCAACGCCCCGCTAACCTGGCCGCTCGCTACGGGGGAGAAGAGTTTGCCATCATTCTGCCCAACACCGATCTGGCGGGGGCAGTTCGCGCAGCAGAGCGAGTGCGCCAGACCATTGCCCAGGCGCATCTGCCCCACGGCGGCATCCCCAATCAGCCCTATGTCACTGTGAGCCTAGGGATTGCCACAACCCAACCCACCGCGCTTCAGTCTCCCCATACTCTCATTGACCAGGCCGATCAAGCCCTCTACCAAGCCAAGCAGCAGGGCCGCAATCGCTATATCATTGCCCCAGGGTCGGCGGAAACGGCGTTGGCCACCCACAACGGGGGCCACCTATCGATTGCCGTAGCGCCCCCAGCTCAGAAAGGCGGACACGAGGTACAGCACAACCATTGACCCCACGACGGAGGGTAAAATCGGCACTCCCATAAAGGACCAAGTGAGCCAGGGAAAAGTGATGTTGTACTGGCGGAGGATGTTGTTGAGCACCCATTCCCCCAAAAACACCCCGGTTAGGCCGATAATGACCAGTCCGACCGCTTTGCCCGGAATGCGCCGAGGCACCAGAAAATTGGCCAAAACGGCGCAAATCACCGCAATTAACACCTGAACCAGCAAACGGGTGAGCGTATCCATAGCACAACGACCCTATACACCAAACGGAATGGTAGCTCTCCTTTGTATCGTACCCAAATCGGTTAGGTTTCCTATCGTAGAGCTCAGGTTCGTTCACCCCTTCGCTACCTTGCGCCTACTGCCCCAGTTCTACCGAACGTCGATGGGCTGCCCGCACTGCCTCAATCAGGGCAGATCGTAGCCCCGCTGACTCTAGTTGGGCAATTCCGGCAATCGTTGTCCCGCCCGGACTGGTGACGCGATCCTTCAGCACGCCGGGGTGCATCTGGCTTTGTTGCAGGAGTTCGGCGGTGCCCTTCAGGGTTTGGATGGCCAACTGCATGGCGGTGGCCCGTGGCAACCCAACCGCAACGCCCCCATCGGCCAAGGCTTCTACCATTAGCGCCACATACCCCGGCCCCGATCCAGAGAGGGCCGTCACGGCATCCATGGAGGATTCGGGCACTTCCACCACCTCGCCTACGCTGGCAAAAATCGTCTTGGCCCAGGCAAATTGATCGGCGGTGGTACGGATTCCGGTGGCCAGGGCAGTGACGCCTGCGCCCACGGTGGCCGGAGTATTGGGCATGGCCCGCACCATGGCCCAACCGGGAAAGGCGGCCTCTAAACGAGCGAGGGGAATCCCCGCCAAAATCGACAGCCCCAGTGGTGCAGCATCCTGGGGGCCACGGGCATCAAGGTCTTGGGCCACGGCGTCTAGCATTTGGGGCTTGATAGCCAGCAAAATCGTTGCCGCCTTGGCCACGACTTCGGCGTTATCCGTTGTGGTGCTAACCCCGTAGGTCTGCTCTAAAAACTCGCGACGGGCGGATTGAGGATCGCTGACGACAATCTGCGATGCCTCAAAGATGCCCTGGTCAATCAACCGCGACAGGAGCGCTTCCCCCATCACGCCGCCGCCAATTACCCCTAAATTTCCGCTTGCCATGGTGAAATTCAACCGTTATTCCCGACGTTACAATACTGACCCAGACTAAACTGACCCAGACCAAACTGGCCCAAACAAAACAACCTGAGCGGACTCCCGTCAGGAATCCGCTCAGATCGTGAGAGCAGTCATGCCAGTGGATAGCCTAAGTTTGAGCGCAACTGTCTTGCGCAAAGCCTAAGTATGGAAAACAAACCCTGGCGGGGCGTTTTCTAGGCGACCACTAACCCTAGGCCATACGAGCGATCTGCTCGGTGCCCCAGGCGGGGGCGGGGGGCATTTGGCCAGCCATGGGCATGGATTGGGGCTGACCCACGAAGGTTTCTTCTTCGTACTCGGTGGGGGTGCTCACCTGCACGCAGTTGGGGGTGAACAGGAAAATGCTTTCGCCAATGCGTTCTTGGTGCCCGTCGATGGCGTAGGTGCCGCCCGCCACAAAGTCCACAGCGCGTTGAGCCTGATCGGGATCCATGATGGTGAGGTTGAGCACCACGGACTTGCGCTCGCGCAGGGCTTGGATGGCCATGGGCATTTCCTCGAAGGAGCGAGGTTCCATTACCACCACTTCAGAGGTGCCGTTCATCGCACCGGGCATACCAATTACATTGCTGGCCATGGGGGTCATTCCTGTATCAGAGGTCATTGCACGCTCGCGCAGACGACGGCTGCTGCGACGAGGTTCTTCGGGCATGGGCTGAACCGGGGGCTGAGGATTCTCTTCCTGATACAGGTTTTGGTACTCCTCACCATCCATTTCTTCGTATTCGTACTCATAATCTGCCGGGTCGTTGAGGCCAACGAAATCCCGCAGTTTAGCGAAGACATTGCTCACAACTTACACTCCACGATGACTATCACTCTCTTAGGCTGGGGAATCCGATGAATCAGTCCGAGAATTCAAGGGATTACGCACCCTTTGGTTATCCGATGGCCATGATAGCGCCTAATATCAATTTGCCAACGATTTTTTTAAAAATTATCGAAATCGATGGACAGAAGGGCTTGAGAACCTGAGAACGCTAGGTTGGATTCTCTCAGTAAGCGCCAAACCCGATGAAGGGCCTTGCCCCCAATCCAGTCAGTTCCACCCTCAGAATGGCAGCCGAATTTGGGTTGTAAAGGAGATCACCGCTGGCGCTTCCCATCACCCGACTTAACGCAGACGGAAGGCGCATAGACCTTGCAAATATCCTGCTTGCAGAATATTGAGCCACAGTATACACGAATTTTTTAAGTTGGATGGAGGATTCACATTTAGTTAAAAATTCGCCCAGTCCACGGTGTCCTAGGGGCCGAGATCCTTCGGTCATGGTCGCCCAGCCCTGTGCCTGAATCTTTCTTCTGCCAAGCCCTTGGCCGACTCAGGGCAGCGCATCGGGGCCATACCTGTCTTGATCTCTAGTCCTGTGCCTTGCGCTCCAAAACTGGTGCTTGGCCTGTGGCCTAGGGCGCGAGGCTAGGCCGAGGCCCAAAGAGGGTGGTGCCCAATCGAATCATGGTGGATCCAGCGGCAATGGCAAGGGGGTAGTCGCCAGACATGCCGAGGGAAAGCTGATGAATCTTCAGGTGGGCAAAGTTGGATTGGTTAATGCGATCCGCTAGTTGCTTGGCTCCCTCAAAGATTCGCTGAATGTCGTCTGGGCTGGAAGCTTGGGGCGGGATGGCCATCAGCCCACAAATATTGAGGTGGGTAAGCTGATTGAGGGCGGGCAGGGCCGTATCCAGTTCGGCCAGGTCAAACCCCGTTTTCGGTGGATCGGGCACCATTTTCACCTGAAGACAGCCGTGGGGGCATTTGCCCAGCTCCGCTGCCACCTGGTTGAGCCGTTCTGCCAGTTTCAGACTGTCGATGGAGTGGATCCATTGAAAATGCTCCACTGCCTTGCGGGCTTTGTTGGTTTGCAGATGGCCGATCAGGTGCCAAGTAATGTCGGGATAGTCCTGAAGATCTGCTTGTTTGGCGATGGCTTCCTGCACCCGACTTTCGCCAAAGTGGCGCACCCCAGCATTGTAGGCGATCCGGATCACCTCCACAGGCAAGAGCTTGGTTACGGCAACCAACGTGACCGTAGGAGGCAAACTGGCTTGCAAGTCCCGAATCCGCTCGGTGATCTGCTGATCGGAGGCCGTTGCTATCATGGAGTTGCCATGCCTGAAGGGTTACTGAAAGGTTTGCTTGTAGGTGTGCTGAAGCTTGTCGTAGTCGGCCTGTTGACCTGCTCGGCGCAACAGCCGCATCCGGTTTTCCAGCATTTGACGGGCATTGCTCCGGCCTAGGGGCTGAAAGACAATGCCCTCTGTCCCTGCGTTTGTGACCAGAAAAAACAAGCGTTGGGCATAGAGGGTGGCAAACAACTCCTGCCCGTCCTCGACCATGCAGACCCTGAAGAGCAGGCCGAAGTTAGGGTGATTGAGATAGGTTTCTGTGCTCATTCAAGTTAGGAACGACGATGGAGGTCTCTACAGGGAAAAGCCACGATGATCAGTCAAAATGGCAACAACCATTTTAAAACCTGTTCGGCATTCTAGACCTTTTAGGTTTTAATCCCTACTTAATTCGCGCCATTGTTAATGATCATGCTGCTTCCCCGCATCTAACCCTGAGACGAAATCCTGGATGACACCCCAGGTTGGCTGGGCAGGGCAACCCTGCCCCTACCGTTGCGAAGACCGTAGGGGTGAGGTCTCCTCACCCATCCCCTCACCTGCTCACGCCAAATCCTCCGTCAGGGTGATCCCCAGCGCCAGAAGCTGAGCCTTCGCCTTTTGCAGCGATTCGCGCCATTCTCGGTCGGGCTGGCTGTCGGCCACAATGCCTGCACCCACTTGACCCCATACAGTAGCGGCTTCCCCCTGGCCCTCGCCGTGACCCTCGCCGTGACCATACAGCAGGGTGCGAATGAGAATGTTCAAATCCAGATAGCCCCGTCGATCTAGATAGCCACAGGAGCCATAGAACAGGCTGCGGCGGACGGGCTCTAGGTCTTCGATGATTTCCATACAGCGCACCTTGGGGCATCCGGTGATGGTGCCTCCTGGAAACGCGGCCCGAATCAAATCCACCGCCGTTTTATCGGGCAACAACTGCCCTACCACGTTGCTGACTAGGTGCATCACATGGCTGTAGTACTCCACTGTCAGCAGCTCATCCACCCGCACCGTGCCCCAACGGCAAACGCGGCCTAGATCGTTGCGCTCCAAATCCACCAGCATGATGTGTTCGGCTCGCTCCTTGGGGTTGCTGAGCAGGGTTTCGGCGTAGGCGGTGTCTTCGGCGGGGGTGCTGCCTCGCGGACGGGTTCCGGCAATGGGGCGCGTCTGGGCCTGATCCCCACGCACCTGAATCAGTCGCTCTGGGGAACAGCTAATCACATCGCCCCAGGGGGTATGCCAGTAGCAGGCAAAGGGTGAGGGATTGATGCGGTGGAGCTGGCGGTAGAGATCCCAGCTTGGGGCGGTGGTTTGGGTGGAAAACCGCAGGGAGAGGTTGACCTGGAAGACATCCCCCGCCTGGATGTGCTGCTTGGCTTTGACGACAGCAGCTTGGTAATCCTCAGCCGTCATACCCAAGGTTAGGGGGGACTCTGAAGCCTGGGATTGCTGGGGATCAGGGCGCTGGGACGGGTTGGCATCCTGGGAATTTTGCGAGTCCTGAGAAGTTTGGAAAGTTTGGGAATCCTGAGCATCCTGGGGACTGTGGGAATCCTGGAAATCCTGGGATCGCTGAGTTGCCAGATTCTCTACGCCATCAACCAGACGGTCGAGATCGGAGGGGTCAGTGGCGGCTAACCAAAGGCGCTGTTCCGTGTGATCCAGCACGGCAAACGTGTCAGGTTCATACCACAACGCCACAGGAAAGGGGAGGGGATCAAGATTCTGGCTTGGTAGTCGCTCAATTTCCCAGGCCAGATCGTAGCCCAACCAGCCCAGCCAACCGCCCGTAAACGGAAGGGTTTGCATCGCTAGGTCAGCTTCGTCGCCCACCAGGGTTAAGGACGATCCCCCCTGCAACCGCTGGGCCAAGGTTGGCAAAATCTCGCCCAAATCTGGCGTCCATAGCTGGGGCTGGCCATCCCAAAACCGGGGCGGGCCAGCACAAATGGAATAGCGGCTATGGGCCTGGTGGGGTTGGGCCAACTCTGGTAATGGGTGCGGACTTTCCAGCAGCACCGCTACGGTTTCCAAACTGGGGATCTCATTTAATAGAGAACCGTAGAGAGCCTGGAAGATTTCGGTGCCCGTGCGCTGGTTGAGGGGAAGAGAGCGCAGGTGCCAGGGTTGGGGATCGGGGATGGTTGGGGTCAAGGCTGTAGAGAGTTGGGAGTTGGGAATCGGGAGTCGGGAGTCGGAGATGCAAGGATGCGGGGAGGCGGGAATGGGTAGGGGCGGGGTTTCCCCGTCCAAGAGATTAGGCAAAAAAGCTAGAGTCTCTACGTCTAGGATTTCGATCAGGGGGTTAGACGGTGCTTTGTCCCCAGGATAGGCGGAGCCACCAGAGGACAACGAGCAGACCGAGGGCGAACCAATCCCAGCGGCGGAGGATGAGCTGATACCAGCGGACTTGGTGTTGGTCGGGGCTGGTAAAGCCACGGACTTCCATGGCAGCGGCGATTTGTTCGGCCCGCAGCAGCAGGTTTTCCAGCAGGCGTTCTACCACGGCCAGCCACACCTGGGCCGAGCCGCGTACCCCCAGCTTTTGCCAGTTGATGGCTCGCGTTTGCACCGAGCGCACCAGGTTTTGCACTTCTTCTAATACCAGCGGAATGAACCGCAGGGAGAGCGTTACCGTTAGGGCAATTTCTGTGACCGGGAGCCGGAACCAGCGCAGGGGCTTCATCAGGGCTTCTAGGGCCAGGGTGATTTCTTCGGGGGCGGTGGTGAGCAGGTAAAGGTTGGTGCCGTAGATCAGCGTAAATAATAGAGTGCCGACCCGAATGCCCAAATCCATTGAGCGGCGGGTAACGGTGATCGGCCCCCATTGAAACACCACGTAGCGATAGGCGGTGGGCTGGGGCAAAGCTGGGGCGGATTCTGTGGGGCTAGGCTGATCCCCAGACTGAGCCTCCACCTGGGATTCTGCTTCTGCCTGCGTGGGATTGCCCGATTCTGTCCCCGATGGCGGTGCCGATGGTGCCGGGTTGAGGACTTCCGGGGGCGGAGTGCGGTCGGGTTGGCTCACCTCAAGGCCGTCGGGCATGACAAAGGTGAGCAGCATGACGGCCAAACTCAACAGCGCCAGCCAGCCCAACTGTTGCCGCCACACGCGATAGGGAATGCGGGCGGAAAGGGTTAACACCAGCAGTAACCCCACCAAAGCAAAGCGCCACTGGGCATTAGCCAAAATGGGCGTTACCAAAATGCTCATCAGCCAAACCATCTTGACCCTCGGATCCAACCGATGCAGCCAGGTGACGGGCTGTTCTAAATAAAGACCGATGGGCAGAGAACGCAGGAGATCCATAGAGCCGTCGCTAGGGTGAGAGCGGAAACAGGGATGACATTAATAATCAGAACAACCGCCATTGTAGGTTAGGCATCTTGCCTGACGGGATTAGCCCTCACCCCCAGCCCCTCTCCCAGGGAGGAGAGGGGAGCCGGAAGTTTTGTAAAGGCGTTCTTCCAGGTAGGGAGAGGGGAGCCGGAAGTTTCTCAAAGTCCCTCTCCCGCCTTGGGAGAGGGATTTAGGGTGAGGGCTTCCAGGGTGAGCGGGGCTTCCGGGGTGGGCAGGGTTTCGAGCAGGGTGAGTAGTTCGCGCTCGAAGGCGACCTGGGCGCGGTTGGTGCGACCTCCCACGTACAGAATGCCATCCTGGGCCAAGGCCCACACCTGGGAGTGGGACACGTAGCTCATCATCACGCCCAGCATCAACAGCCCAAAGCCTGCATAGACTAGGGGAATGCCGGGGTCGGCTTTGATTTGTAGTCCGGTGCTGCCGATCACATCCACCAGCCGCAGGGTGACGCCGTTGACTGTGGTGGCCATGCCGGAGCGCAGGGTGGCGGCAAGTTGGCCGTCGTTGTCGTAGATCAGCGCCGTGCCTTGCAGGTCGCGGGCTAACAACGTAACGCCAGCACTGAGGTCGGGTTGGGTGGGCACCCAGGTTCCCCAGAATCGGGGGCCGTCGGTGTCTAAAAGTTTCATCGGCAGTTGTAGGACGGGGCTTTGGTTGAGCTGAATTTGCACCGCCGCAATGCCCCAATCGGCCTGGTAAAGGGTGACGCCTCGGTAGCGCAGGGGTTCGTTGACGTGGATGGTTTTGCGGTCTAGTTCCGTCCCCGCCGCATCCACCACCGAGAGGTCGGAATAGAACTGGTCGATGTTGCCGTCGGGGGTGTAGTCGATCCAAAAGCGGTTGACCCGAACCGCCCAATCGGTGGGAATTTGCGCCCTAGCCCATGGCCCCGCATCAAAAATGTTTTGGATCCGAAAGGTGTCGCCGCTGGGCACGATCTCCTGGGCAAAAAATCCGGTCATGGCACCTAAGATGGCCCCCAGCAAAATCAAAATCATGCTGGCGTGGACGATGATCGGCCCAATCCGCCCCACGATGCCCTTGCGTCCGTAGAGGGAAGTACCCTCCTGGAACACTCGGTAGCGGCGTTTGCTGAGATGGCTGGACAGCGTGGCCAAATCCGCATCGGTGAGGGTGGTGCTGAGGGCCAGCTTTTGGAACTGGCGGGGCTGGGTGTAGTATTTCCAACCTTGGGCGGCCCCTAGGGCGGGCAGTTGGCGAGTAAAGGTGCAGGCGGTGAGGCTGGCCCCAAAGACGATCAGCAGCGCCAAAAACCACCAAGTGCGATAGACATGGTCTAGCCCGATGGTCAAAATCACCTTCCAACTGAGGAAGCCGAACAGGGCCGGATCCTCTGGGTAGTTGGTTTGGTAAAAGTCTAGGGTTTGGCCCTGCTCTAGCACCGTACCCGAAATACTGAACAGGGCAATGGCCAGCAGCAACAGAATCGCCAGCCGCAAATCCGCTAGCAGGGGCAGCAAATCCTGCTTGAAATACTGCCGAACCCCGTGCCACAACCCCGTGGGGGAAGCCTCAGAAGATGTCATACAACCCTATGCCCACATCACGCCTATCTATCATAGACAACGATCTGAGCCTAGCCGTACTGTCCTTGAGGTCGTCGTTTATGATGCCCTGGTCAATAATTTGGGGCTGAATTAAGGAATAATCGTGTTCGCTAGCATTGAGGGGGGCTTCAGCTTTATGCCCCAGCACTGGTCGTATGTGGGATAAAGAGCTCTGTCGAACTGGATGTTGGTGGCTTTTTCGTGAAATATTTTTCGTGAAATACTTGCGGGACGGCTTTGGCTTACGAATACCCCAGTTCTGCCAAACGCAACCACAAGGCTAACCTTAGCCGAGCCAATCGCCCCCGCCGATGCCGACAACAGCCATCCGCCCAAGCTAAACCAAGCTTGCGGTGGCAATCCACCTCATCCGCCGCCAGCAGCCAATCCGTCCACGGTAATAGATCCATGTAGAACCACCCTTGACCTAGTGATGGGGAAATTATAGACCTACTCGGAAGTAAACGGAAATAGCCGGAAATTAAAAAACATTAAGGCAAGAGCTGATTGTCTTCAGTCGCACCGAACAACCCTAGCTTCAGTCCCCGGATCCGAGTGCCCCCTGTTTCCGTAGACTACACCTTGGATGAGTTCTCGTTTACGAGTTCTTCTGTGGGAATCGGCAAAAATAGAGACTCTAGCAAGGTTTCCCTCACGCTAAAGGGGCAGCGAGCATCGCCCAGGATGGCTTCCGTTAGCAGCCCAGCCAAGTAAATATAATCATCTACTGCTGCTTCATCCTCTGGTGTCACCGGATGGCCATACCCTTCATTGAGGTGTCCCTGCAATTCCTTCTGTAGTTTTTTGGCCCAGGTTGCCCAATCCTGCTCTGAGCTAGTCTCTTCTGGAAAATCCTTCAACAATACCTGTAATCCGTCGGATAACTCAGATAATCCCGCTTCATCACAAAGATCAATTAAATCAACAAAGACATTTCTGAGTTGCGCCTGAAAATTTTGATAAATTGGGTCAAACTTACCTAAGAACTCAAGATCAACGGTCTTGCCTAGCGCCCTATCCATAGCCAGCTTATAAATGACGGCTAAACGGCTTACTAAGCGGATTCGGGGTGTAGTCTTCGTGATGCGATTATGCTTTTGATTAAAGCTGCGTAGATTTTCAGCCAATCGCTGGGCACGAATGCGATCAATCGCGGGGTTGGCCACAAAGTGCATTGGCGTTTCTAGGTCAAAGGTAGCAATGCAGGCTCGCCAAGCTGCGGTAGGCACCTCAGCCTCACGGGTGACGGCCTCTAACCAGGTCAGCCATTCTTGCACTGTGGGATGCTTTTTCACAAGTGCCTGCATTTTCTGGTGAATAAAGGTCAATAATGATTCTGCATCGCGCTGACGATCAATCAGCATAATCACCACTGACTTGAAACGCCGCTCTAGAAGATATTTTTCAAGGAATTGCTGAATCGCGTCCGTATTTTGCCCGTACTGGGAAAAAATATAGAGAAATGCAAAAAACTCCTGAAATGAGCGATGAGAAAAGGCGTAATTCTCCTTAGAAACTCGCACTAGTAAACCGTGCTCGGCTTCCAAGGCATGGAGAATAGTCATCGTATCTTGCTCCAAGGTGGCGTCTGTAACGCCTGGTATATTTTCAATGAAATGCCTAGTTTCCTCCTCTAGATCCCAACGCTGCCAGAAAGGGCGATCTTCAATCATACTAATATAGGCAATTTCTGCAAATAAATCCTTGCGGTGTTGCCGAGATAGTTTTTTCTCAAAATCAGGATCACGCCTAATCCGTCGAGCCGAGTCCCACTTTCGGATATAGAGTTCAACCGCATCCTCGATCAATTCGGCTTGATCACGAGGAAATTCGTAGCCATCTTCATAGAGCTGACATAACAAGGTTAGCAAAAGAGGATTACGAGCCACATCAGAGATAACGGCATTAGATTCCAATTCTTGAATAAAAATCCTCGCGACTTCTTTTTCCTTAGACTCATAAAACCACTTTTTCACAAAGCCATAGATCTGAGCTTGGCTCCAATCAGCGATTTCTACTTCAGTAAAGGTTTCCGGCACTGAATGATCGGAGCCAAATCGGCAGGTGACAACATAATGATTTTCAGGATAGGTTTTTGCTAAATGACTAATCTTATCTTCTACCTGGTGAACATATTGGTTAGGTACTTCATCTAACCCATCGAGGGCGATAAAGAATCGTCCTTCCACAAAATAATGCTCTATCGCTTCTCGTGACAGGGTATGTGTACACTTACGAAGCAGACGTTTCATATACTTTTCAATCGTCTCGATGAGAAGATCGCCTTCGCCTGATGCAATCTCCTTAGCATACTCAGCCAATGAAATAAAGACAGGAATCGTCTCTGTCAAAAAAGTGCTATCACAAACTAGATCCTTGAGTAATGTCGTCTTGCCAGAGCCTGCACGACCCCAGATCATGACCTTAGATGACTCATCTAAAACATCTTTAGCAGCCAAAATTTGATAGTGGCTCTCTAGTTTACCCTCCATTTCTTGAAGAAGCTGACTAATCGTCTTTTTCTTGCGAATCCTTAAATCCTTAGACAGAGCGGCATTAATATACAGGCTGTCCAAAGACTTTGCCTTATTCATATAGGGAATCCGAACAAATCCATGTTGTCGCCTCACCTGATTCTGATAGTCGGGAAGCCAATCTTCTAGCGACGGGATACAAGCATCTGTCCTGACTTCCTTGGTTCTCATAACGCCAGAAAAATCAGGTGAATACGCTCTTGCCTGCTCTGCTCTCTCTTTAGAAAGAGTGCCATCCAGGATGTCTTGATAACTTCTACCTAGCATTAGGCGGCAGAGATAGTTGAGATTCACTAAGCTCAGCCTAGGCTGATTAGTACTATTAAAGAACTGGCGAATAGTTCGATCTGAAATTAAATCTTTTTGGCTGTGGGGCTTACCTTTCTTGCTGGCCTGCCATGCATCCGGAAATTTTTGGTTCAAAGCATCAACCAAAGCGGTAGGAGACTGACCGTATCGCTTGTTATAGATATCCCCAAGCCGTTGGTACACCAGTTCGTCAACTTCAACGGAGGTTCGTGCCATAGATTTTGCCTTTGATATCACTAGTCTGTCGAATATGGTTTGGGCGAACTACATTTGTTACATGAACTCTTTCTCGCTCATCTAGGATGTTTCTTTCAGGACTGTCACCTACGCGAAAGCAAATTTACAGATAGTAGATGCCATGTATGAATCTTGCCCTTGTCTAAAATAAATGGTTATCTCTGTGCCAGATCGCACGCTTTTTTATTTTCTCTATATTTCTTTATTTTTTATCTTTAATTCCGTTTATTTCAGGACATTTCTTTTGACGCTAATCCTTGTCGTTATGTTGTCTTTAATACAGATTAGCGCATTTGCCAGAATTTGACATGGGCTATTTTAGCCTGACGTTTTGTTAAAGCTATGGGCTGGATGGGGTTAATGCCAATCGGCTATGAGTATGAACACACCTGGGGTTGCAAAGACTCATCAGTCAAGACTTTCAGGATTTTAGGGGCTACCTAGTCTCGCAATGTTTTGGCATAAGCCTAAGATCGAAGGCAAGAATGACCGTAAATTTCCGTATTTTAAAGCGTTTTCTGCCGGATAAGAAACCTGACACTGATGGATTAGCTTAGTAATAATGGAAGACAGATAACCCATAGCAAGAGGATAGGCATCTCACCATGCTAACTCAATTTATCCAATCACCTCTAGAAGATGAGCATAACACATACGTTTCTCAGTCTACAAAGGAGCGCTTCATGGTCGTTGCAATTCTCGCCACTGGTATGGCATTGAACGTTTTGTTTATTGCCATGGCCTGCTATCTCACGGAGATTCCTATTTCTTGGTAGAAGGCACATACGACTGTCTCAGTAATATGAACCCATAAGAGCCAGATTAATCAGTTAGTCTGGCTCTACAGTTTAAGAGGATATGTTGAAATTTATCTGGCAATAAAAAGAAATAAAGTCTGATAGTGTCTTATCCCCGTATAGGAACAGAGATGAGATGTTAACGTGTTGGTAGCGAACGATATTTAGAGTTAATCATTCACGCGCAATAAATGAGTCAGACATCTTAACTATCAGGAGAAAAATCATGTTGTTTGCACTTTTCCCTACCCCTAAACCCGAAGACAACAATCTGTTTGATGTGGTAGTGCCTGGAGAAGGGGCTTACTTCATCGAACAAGTTGATCAAATCTACTGGCTGAGTTATCGCGGTGCTCGCTGGCGGGGTATTCCTTCCGCTCAGCGCATCTTTACGCCAATGGAGGAGGTTATTATCCATGGTCGTAAGGGAACTAAGCTGATTTTTTCTTAGCTCGTCAGCTAACAAGCCTTGAGGTTTCTTTGAACTGAACTCCATGATGATGCGGCTGTGTATCTACCCCAAATTCTTACGATTGTGGCGAACTAATCCGATGAGGTCTCAGCTATGGCGTGCCCCTTCTATCTCCATTGCAATCTTCCTACCCCCTTAGACGATTGGGATATTGTCTTGGCCGTGATGGACTCGGCCTCTTGCCTGCTGGAGATAGCCTGTACGTATCGATGGGAGGGTCTATTAACCATCCCAACCTTGAATGAGGCGGTGCAGCGTTGGACAGAAAGTCAAGATGGGGGTGGTTCTAGCCTGGAGAAGGGGGCAATACAAGGGCTATATCTCAAGGAGTAAGCACCCTAGCAACCTTAGTCAGCTTATTTCTTGATAACGGAAAAGCTTAAAATCAGTATATAAATATACATAATCCAGGTAAGTCAGGATAGTATGAAGGTCTGGCCCCATAGGGTGGAAGTCTCAGGAAGTTATGGGATATGCTGGGCACCAGTATGATTAGGTCATCCTGCTGGCAAGGCTCTGTTGATCCCCTTGGGTGTTCCTGGCTAGGAATAGTACTTTAAGGTTTGTGGATATGTCATCTGAATCTGCTTCAGTGTCTAAGGATGGGTCGCTACTCCTTCAACCCGAAGAACGTGAAGACATTGTTGTCCGTATGCCTAAGGATGTGATTGCGGAGTTGGCTAAACTGGCGGATCAGCTTAATGTCGATGCCACGACGGCGCTTCGGTACGCTATTTCAACCACGGCCTATCTCTACAGTGAGCGGGCCGATGGGTCTTCTTTGCTGTTAGAACGAGATAAGAAGCGCTACGAAGTCGAGTGGTTGACTCCCAGGGAATTTGCCAGACAGTTTTCCAAAAATCATTAGTGCTGCTGCTTGCATCTGGCCTATCAATGCTTTCTGAAGTCGCTCAAGTCTGAAGCTAATGCCGTCTGAAGCCGATTCGCCACTAGAGCTTGAGTCAGACCTTTCCCCTGAGGAGCAGGCTCTCAGTATCGACGAAGTGGTTCGCCAGTCCGCTGAGAATGCTTCTGTCGCTGCACAAACCGATGAGCAGGCCGCGAATGAGCCCCTTGCGCCTCTACTCAACAGTGCCACTAGCTCCGCCCCAGAAAGTCCTGATGGACGTGAGGTTATCAGAACCCAGCTATCTAAAGCGGACAGACAGGAACAGACCCGATCCCGGCTAGCGCTGGGCATTGCTATCGGTATTGGTGTTTTGATGTATTTGATTCTGGGACTGGACTTTTTGAACAGATGGCGTCTGTACCAAACCCTTGATGATCTGATGGTTCAAGGGGAACCTAGACCGGAAACGGTGGATAAGCTGTTAGAACTTAAGAAAGAACAGGCCCAAGCCTCTCATGCTTTGATGACGCTGCTGATAACGGCTAACTTTAGCGCTCTAGGCACGGCTCTCGGGTTCTATTTCGGCAGCAGCAACCGCGATGGCTGACAAAAATGGCTTTGCAAGGTTTGGCAAAAGCTCAATATTAGGTTGACACTGTAGCGACGTAGTAGCAGAAACTGGCTACCGCCGCCAAAGATCCCTATAGCTGGGGGTATTAGGTTCGTAGGGTAGGCACTGCCCACCTACACCAAGCTCGACGGTACCAGGCGATTCAGCAACGAAAAGACGCCGAAGACGAGGAGCAGAACACCGCTGGCGGGGGTGATCCAGCTTGACCATTGGCGTAGGGAGAGCAGCCGTTTGACCGTGGAGGTGAAGGTGCCCGCCAACACTAGGGGCGTGACATAGCCCAGGGCGTAGGCCAGCAGAAAGGCGCTGCCCAGGAGGGGATTTTGGGTGGCGGAAATCCAGGCGAGGAGCGTTGCCAAAACGGGGGTGCTGCATGGAGAGGCCACAATGCCAAAGGTCAGCCCCAGGGCGTAGGCTTTCAGCCAGGGGGGCAGGTTCCACTGGCTGGCGTCCAGATTGCCGAGGCTGGGCAGGGTGAGGGGTAAGACTCCCAGCAAATTGAGGCCCATCACAATGGCAACGGCGCTGACCACAATGGGCAAGCCAATGGCTACCTGGCCGTAGACATAGCCAAACAGCCCCGCCACCAGGCCCAAAATCGCCAAAGTGGTCGCCAGTCCTAGCGCAAAACCGAGGGAGCGCAGGACGGATTCTTGGCGGGTGTCGCTGTCGTAGCCGCCCATGTAGCCCACCATAATCGGCAGCATGGAGAGCAAGCAGGGGGACAAACTGGTGAGCAACCCCGCTACGGCGACCACCGTTAAGCTAAGGGGCGAAACGTGGGTAAGCTGGGCATTCACCAACTGGTTGGCCCACTGGCTGAGGTCGTACAGATAAAGCTGAAGGCTCTCGAACATTCTGGGGGCAGGCGCAAAGACAGCGATCCCCATTGTAGCGATCTGGCTGGGGTGTCCTCTAGCAATTTCTGCCTCGGCCTCTCTGAACGCATTCTGCCCAGCCCGTCAGGGTATCTAGCGAGGCTGGCGCTAACTGAGGTTGCCCCAGTCCTCCTCACTAAAGTCGGAGATGTCGTCCTCGGTGGTGGGTGGCCTATCCGTTTGGTTGAGGAGGTTATTGAGTTCGTTCAAATCCACTCCGGCCCGCTGGGCGAGGACTTCGAGGTTAAAAATATCCTCTTCATCCTCCTGGTCTGGGGTTTCGTCGTTGGGGATGACCGAGAGAGCAAGGTCGTCTAGGTTGAAGTCAGCATCGAAATCTAAGGCGGCTTCGTCCTCGTGGAGGGGCGTCTCCAGGGCTGCTAGGTCAGCACCGCCATCAGCGCCACTGTCAGCGCCATCAAACTCCGATAGGTCAGATAAATCTGAGGTGTTAAAGGCCGCCGCATCGAGGGTGTCAAAGGCCACGGCGTCGGGGTCAGCGTCACCCAATTCTAAATCTAGATCGGTATCTACCACGCCTGCGCCTTCCCAGGGGGGCTCTCCTAGGCCGAAGTCATCTTCGTCAGTGTCTTCACGAGCCGCTGTCCCTGCCTCATCCTGGCTCCAGTCTTCTTCTGTTATGGCTTCCTCCTCCACCTCCCAGCGGTTGGCACTGGCCTGGGCGGCGGTGGCTTCTGGTGGAACAGCGGCGTCGGCGAACTGGGCGGGTTCTCCTAGGGTGGGCGGGGCGTCTTCGGCCAAGGTGGCGGCCTGGAAGGCATCGAAGTCGGGAAATGGATCGGCCTCAAAGCCTTCGTCCTCTAGGGATTCTGCCTGAATGGCGGCGTCCTCGAAGGGATCTAAGGTGGCAATCAATCCGGCTTCAAAATCCTGGGCGCGTTGGCCAAAATCGGCCTGGAACTGCTCTAGTTTTTCCGCTAGTTGTAGGTCATATTCGGCCCGCAGTTCGGCTTCAATCTCCTGACGCAGGGCGGTTTCTAGGGCAGCGGCATCTACCTCTCCTGCCTCGTTGCCACCCTTTGCCCCATGGAGGCGAGCCTCATACTCTTCGGTAAGGGCCTGAAGGCGTTCCGTGAGTTCGTCTTGGTGGCGGGCCACCGCAGCCGCCAAGCGCTGGTTGTACTCAGCCTGAAAGCGGGCTTCTAGATCGGCAGTGGCGGGCAATTCCGCAATTTGGGGTGGCTCCTCAGCGGGCTGGTTGGCCTGGGCCATTTGCAGGCGGGCAGCAAATTCCTGCTCCATCTGGGCAATGCGTTGGGACATCTCGTCTTGATATTGCTCGATGCGCTCTGCCAGCCGCCGATCATAGCTGCTGCGCAGTTCCGCCTCTAGGGTGGCCAGTTGTTCCTGCACTTGGGTTTCGTCTACCCATCCCGTGGCTAACCCCGCACCACCGATCTGGGCCATCGCTTCCTGTTCTGTGAGGGCGGCGGCAAGGCGGGCCTCAGCCTCGTCTTGGGCGCGGGCAATGGCTTCGGCAAGGCGCTGGTCATACTCCTGCTGCTGGGCTTCGCGCTCGTTGGCCAGGGTTTCGCGCAGGTGTTGTTCGTAGGCGTGCTGGATTTTCTGAGCTGCTTCCTTGAGCCTTGCCTCGTATTGTTGCCGCAGACGGACTTCGTATTCGCTGGCAGGGGCCGTCTCCCAACCCTCACCAGGGTCGGCATTGGGGTTGGGTGGTTCGCCCCCCGGCATCAAATTCTGGCGGGCTTCATACTCTGCTTCTAACTGTTGACGCTGGGCTTCGTACTGGCGCTGATAATGCTCGATGTTGTCTGCCAGTTGGGCGGCATAGTCCTGCTGAAGCTGGGCCGTGGCGGCACGTAGACGGGTGTCATGCTCTTGCTGCAAGCGGCTTTCCCGCTCCTGACTTGCCTTGAGGGTCGCCGCTAGTTTGGCCACCTGACCTTGGCGCAGATAAAAGCCTATGACCCCACCCAACAGCAGGCTGATCAGCAGCCCAATCACTATGCCTTGCATTGCCTGCGGCATGTCGCCTCTCCCAAATCAACCGATCCCAGGCCCAACCCGTCGGAGCCTACCTGGGGAATACTAGGGCCTAGAGAGCGTTTGTCGGCACCCCTAAACTTGACGATAATGATATACGCTGCGCCCAGTTTGCGCGCCTCAATCTTCCTAGAACTCTAGCCAGCCCTAACCCCATGCGCGATACCACCCTCAACGCCATTGCCGTCGTCATTTTTGGCATGACCATGGCCAGTTTGCTTGGCCCCCTCATCCACCTGTCACCCGCCTTGGTGGCCGGGGTAGCCGCAACGGGGTTGGGGATCTTCACGGTCGATCAGCTCAATCTTCAGGGGCGCATTGGCAACCTGATTACCGACGCCCTAGCCTGGTTTTCGCCCGAACATCGGCAGCGGGTGATTCACCACGAAGCGGGGCATTTGTTAACGGCGCTGCTCCTAGACATTCCCGTCCAAGACTACACCCTCACCACCTGGGAAGCTTGGCGGCGCGGGCTACCGGGGCAGGGCGGCGTTATCTTTGGGCTGGGCGATGACATGGAACATCCGCTGAAGGACGATCTGAGCCACCCATCCAGCGCCGATCAACCCCGTGACCAACCGCCCATCCCCCTCACCCCGCAATGGCTCGACCGCTATAGCCAGGTATGGATGGCAGGGCTGGCGGCAGAGCAAATGATCTACGGCGATGCCCTGGGCGGCGATGGCGACGTGCAGGCCCTACGGCAGCTTTGGCGAGGGCTGGGCAAGTCTGACCTAGAGACCACCATCAAGCAGCGCTGGGCCACCCTCCAGGCCAAAACCCTGCTCGAAACCCACCGAGACACCTTTGATGCCCTCGTCAACGCTATGACTGAACGGGCCTCTGTGGCCGCTTGTCGAGACCTAGTGCAGCAAGCCCGCCCCACCGTCGCCGAATCCTAAAGGCCAAGTCTTCAAGGCAAAATCTTCGCGGACTGAATCCTCGCTGACTGCATCCTGGTCGATCCGATCTTGGCGGCCTGAATCCTCGCTGACCCTATCTTCCCAACCTGAATCCTTGCCGCCTGAATCTTCGCGAACTGAAGCCTCGCGGACTCAGTTCCCGCACGGCCGCATTCTAGGGATACACCTAGGCGGGAGCGAGGTTATCCGTTTGCCTCACCCTGGGGCCGGGGGCGGAACAGATGGGTGTGGTCGGGGCTGTAGAGACGGGATCGAACTTGGCCACCCCGCAGGGCAGGGCTAATCAGGTATAGGGTAGTGCGAATCAGATCGTGCTCGTGGGTGGCAGTGGCCATCTCAGACAGGGGCACCAGCCAAATTTGCTCATCGGGCCAGCCTAGGCGGAAGCAGATCGCCACCGGAGTATCGGCCTCATAGTGCTGCATCAGTTGTTCCTGGGCGGCTTCCACATGGCGGGCGCTGAGGTACAAACACAGGCTGGTTTTGTGGGCGGCCATGCTGGCGAGGTCTTCGCTGGCGGGCACCTGGGTGCGACCACTGATGCGAGTCAAAATGATGGACTGTACTAGCCCCGGAATCGTGAGTTCGGCGTTGAGCTTGGCCGCTGCGGCCTGGTAGGCACTAATTCCGGGCACTACCTCAAAGGGCACCTCCGCCTCGGTCAGGGCCTGGATTTGCTCGTGGATGGCGCTATAGAGACTCGGATCGCCGGACTGAATGCGCACCACAGACTGCCCTGCCCGCACCCGCTCAATCATCAGCGGCAAAATGCTTTCTAGGGTGAGATTGGCGGTGCCCAGCCGTTCAGCGTCGGGTCTGGCCCAGTCTAAAATTTGGGTCGGAACTAGGGAATTGGCATAGAGGATGACATCGGCCTGACTGATAATGCGCTGGGCTTTGATGGTCAGCAATTCAGGATCGCCAGGGCCAGCACCCACCAAATAAACAGCGGGCACAAGGGCCTGTCCCGGCACCGACAACGGTGCGGATTGAACTCTAACGGCAAGGGGCGAACTAGGCATCAGCAGCGGGCCAAATTTTACACAGCAGTCTGGATCATATCGAGTTTGCCCCAAAGCTTGATGAACTTCAGCAAAACTCCCGGAATGGCCCGCCAACCCAAGAAGATTAGAACGGTAGATGCACCCTGATTCAGACCTCCTGGCCCCAGCGGCGAGGAGGTTTTTCATGGGGGAGATATTTTCATCGCAGGGCTGGCCCTAGGCCAAAAGCCTGGGTAGCCGTGGCCTACACCCCAGACCCAGCCAGAAACGCAGACTGTGCCTCATCCAAGCTTGAATCTACGCCTCAGCGATGGGGCACGCTTCAGAGTCCTTCATGGCTGGGTGGCCAAGGGCTTAGCTCCAGACTTGGCTATCTGGCGTTAGGCGCGGTTGTCCTCTTGCGCTATCACCACTCCGCTCTGGCTGAGTTGGTAGCCTACTCGATCCGTCGGAAAACAATCGCGGCTTCCCCGTTTACAGTCCAATGCAGCTATCCGAGCACCATTTTGGGCTGGAGTTATTGCTACATGAATCAGGGGAGGGGGAACCGGAGGGAGAGTGTAAAACATCGTTAACTCCTTGAAGACGACCCTGGTACAAAATGCCGACTGTTCACCAAGAATATGGAGGGAAAAGCAGGAAAAATGCCTAATTATGGCCTAAATTGCTTTCCAGGCCTCACAATCAGGCAGACTCAATCTGCTCAGCCTTGGGATAACCCGAAGCATGAAGCTTTATGAAGCTCAATGCTTCCTCTAGGGTAGCTATATTCTATCCTGCCCCTCAGATTTACGAGTCTTTTTAGTGGGCTTTAGTCAGCACAAATACGGTTGTAAAAGTTCTGTTTTTCGCCAGAGATAGGATAAGTCACCCTCGACCTAATCCGTGAAAGCGGAGATCTGCGGTCTGGCACCGGGGGCATTAGGCACCCCCAACCCCAGGGGTGTGAGCAACCCAGCTTGGGCCGCGATCATTTGGCCATAGCTGAACCCGTAGGGCGTGTCTGGACTGGCCGGAATGGCGTTATCTGCGGACGGGCGGGCGGCTGAGTTCAGATAGTGCGTTTTGAGGTAATCC
Source organism: Leptolyngbya sp. BL0902 (assembly GCF_016403105.1). Taxonomy (NCBI): domain Bacteria; kingdom Bacillati; phylum Cyanobacteriota; class Cyanophyceae; order Leptolyngbyales; family Leptolyngbyaceae; genus Leptolyngbya; species Leptolyngbya sp. BL0902. Next base: position 3,900,876 of record NZ_CP046155.1, on the reverse strand, counting down.
AGGGCGTAGGGACTGCCGTAAATGACCAGCCCATTAAGATATTGCGCCTGTAAGAGGGCCTCAATCCAAGCTTGAATCAGAGGAGACACTGTCGCCGAACCCCGGAAGGGATTACCCCGCAGAAAGATTTGCATCAACGTTGGGCGCAGGCTATCGACCTGGGGCCAGCGCTGGCAGCCCTGGTGATCGACAAGCTGAAGCTGGTAGTGGGCCTGGGCAGGCAGGGCAATGGCGGGGGCGGTGCGGTTCAAAAACGGACAATCCACCACGCTATCCACCAGGATCAGATTGTCGCCAGGATGCTGAGGGTCGCAGGATGGCACCTGACCCGCCACGGTCATAGAATGGGCCAGAATATCGGCCACGAGACGCTGGGATTCTGGCCGCAGAAAGGGATCGAGCTGAATGGGCGGGGGCGGAATGTGCTCCCAGGCGTGGCAAGATTCTGGCGGCACCGACAGCCTGGAGGCCACCCGCTGCTTGGCCCGCCACAGGCGTTCTACGGACTCGGCGATGCGCTCGGGGGGAATGCGCCCAGTGGTGACGGCCTCGACAACGGCCTTGATGCAGCCTTCGGGATCCTGGGGCATCAGCAAAATATCCGCCCCGGCTTCCACCGCCAGCACCGCCGCTTCGTAGGGGCCGTAGGTGCGGGCAATGGCTCCCATAACCAGCGCATCGGTGACAATCAGCCCCGTAAAGCCCATTTTTTCCCGTAGCAACCCCGTCAAGGTGCGGTCAGACAGGGTGGCGGGATATTGCAGATCCAGGGCCGGAATCATCAGGTGGGCGGTCATCACCGTATCTACCCCAGCCTCAATCAACGCTTGGAAGGGCGGCAATTCTACCTGCTGAAGCCGTTGGCTATCGTGGGGC